>DASYBA010000169.1:0-10732 GCA_036501005.1 Candidatus Xenobia bacterium
CCGGCGTACCCATTTTTATCGTCGGAGTGGCGGCCGGTGCGGTCATGGTGCCGGGAGCGTGCGATTGCATCGCGCTCGAGCGCCTCCAGCTTCTACCCGACATCATCCGTGCGAGCATGCAGATCCGGCGTCAGCGAAAGCTGGAGTGGGAACTGGCCGAATTCGAGGCTTGGCTGGGCCATCCCCGGGAGGCTGTGGTCGTGCTCAACCAGCGAGGTGCGATACGCTTCGCCACCCCCTTTCAGTGGCGCCATCGCGACGGTGCGTCGCACCTCGCGGTCGCCGGCGGCAGCAACCTGTTTTTTGGCTCGGTGGGTCGAGGGATGGCCTTGACGTATGAAGCGAAGGAGAACAGCCCATGGCAGGCCAATGTGGACCAGACGGGAAAGGGGCATCAAGTGCGTTGACACGCATCCTCGTCGCAGACGATCACGCCATGGTCCGCCGGGGTCTCAAGGAGACCCTGGAAGAGGAGCTTGGGCACGTCACGTTCGGCGAAGCGCAGGATAGCCAGCAGGTTCTGGAGCGTCTGATGCAATCGAACTGGGATCTGCTCATCCTGGACATCAACATGAAGGGTCGCAGCGGCCTGGATCTGCTGGGAGAGGTGCGGCAGGCCTGGCCCCAACTGCCGGTTCTGGTGCTCAGCATGTACCCGGTCGCCGAGTTCGGCGTGCGGGCCGTGCGTCTCGGCGCCGCCGGGTACCTCAACAAACAGAGCGCGCCCGAGGAGCTGACTGCGGCGGTGCGCAGGGTCCTGTCCGGCGGGCGATTCATCAGTGCCGACCTGGGCGAGCACCTGGCGGGCGCGCTGCAAGGGCCGGAGGACCAGCCCCTCCATACCGCCCTGTCCAACCGAGAATTCCAGGTCCTTCAACTGCTGGCGGCTGGCAAGAACCAGCGGGAGATTGCCGACGAGTTGTGCATCAATGCCAAGACGGTCGGTACCTATCATACCCGCCTGCTCGACAAGATGCGCATGAAGACCGACGCAGAGCTGATTCGCTACGCCATTCAACACCAGTTAGTCGAATAGCCCTTGCCCCTTTCGCTACGGGTGGCTGTTTTTTTCCTGGCTTTCCTGGCGTGTAGCTGGCTCAGCACCTTGCTGTCGCCTCCGGGCACGGTGTACGTGCCCTTCTGGCTGCCCGCTGGGCTGTACGTCGCGGTCCTCCTGTTGAACGAGGTCCGCACCTGGCCCTGGTTCGCCGGGGGGGCCCTGGCGGCCAACCTGGCCTTCGACCTGACGCACGGCACCGGCCTCGGCACCACCTGCCTCTTCTATCTGGCCAATACGCTACAGGCGGTGGTGGGCGCAGCGCTGGTGGTGTGGACGAGGAGGACGCTGGAGAGTCTGCCGGGATTCTTTGCGGCCGTGGGACTGGCCGGCGTCCTGGGCCCGGCAGTGGGCGCCCTGGTGGGGGCGGCCACGCTGGTGGTGCAGGGCTTCAGCACCTCGTTCGCCGAGTCTTTTCTGGTGTGGTGGGGCAGCAACGCCATGGCGGTTCTCGTGCTCACGCCCGCCATCGTGTCATGGGGCCGCCCTCGACCTCGCCCCGGGTGGCCCCCGGTGCGGGTGCTCGAGGCGGTCGTCCTGTGGGCCTCTTTTATCGCAGTCACCTGGCACGTGATGTCCGTGGGGGGCGCCTTGTCGCCCATCCGCAACCGTCCCGTCGTCTTCCTTTTGTGGGCTGGCATGCGCTTCGGCGTGCGAGGTGCAGCGGCGGCCAACCTGGTCCTGGGCCTGCTGGCCACGTTTCTTACTGCCCACCTCTCCCCCATGGCGTCCGTGCCCTGGCCGTTCGACTACACCTTCAATATCCAGATGTTGTTGGCCATGGCGACCCTGATTGCCATGGTCCCGGCCCTGGCGGTTGAGGAGCGGGATGACACTCTGGCCCGCCTGCAGGCCAGCGAGGAGCGGTTTTCCAAAGCCTTCCATTCCAGTCCCAACCCCATGGTGATCACAGAACTGGACAGTGGCAGGTATATCGAAGTGAACGATAGCTTCTGCAAGTTGTTCGGCTACCACGTCGACGAGATGCTGGGCAAGAGCGCGGTCGAGCTGGGCATCATGGAGACGCCCGAGGTTCGGCAAGACTTCATTCGGCCCGTGTACGAGGCGGGCCGCCTGCGTGACCTTGAAATGCTGACCCGCCATCGGAATGGCACTCCGAAGATTCTGCTGGTCAGCGCCGACGTGGTAGAGATTGAAGGCAGACAGCGACTCATCTCGGTGCTATCCGACATCACCGAGCGCCGCCAGGCCGAGGAGCGGTTGGATGCTTCCCACCTGCAGTTGCGAGCCCTGACGACTCGCCTGGAGACGCTCCGAGAGGAAGAACGGACGCGGCTGGCCCGGGAGATCCATGACCACCTGGGTCAGTTGCTGACCGCCCTGAAACTGGATCTGCGCTCTATCGAACGACGGGTGGTGCCGATCGAAGACCCTGCCACTCGAGATGGCTTGATGGCGAAGCTGACCGAGGCTCGGGACATGGTCGACGAGACCATCACCTCGGTACAAAAGATCGCTTCGGAGCTGCGGCCCGCGGTGCTCGACCGACTCGGCCTGGAAGCGGCCGTCGAAGCCGAGATGAAGGCGTTTGAGACTCGCAGCGGACTGACCGTGCGCTGCACCGTGGAGGCGGTGGGCGCGGGCCCGGAACAATCGACTGTGGTGTATCGCATCCTGCAAGAGATTCTCACCAATATCGTGCGGCACGCCCAGGCGACCCACGTGCGAGCGGATCTGCGACCACACGACAACCACATCATCTTGCAGGTAGAGGACGACGGGGTGGGCATGCACCTCTCCGACACCCTCAAGCCCACCTCCCTGGGGTTGCTGGGCATGCAGGAGCGAGCGCAGTCGCTGGGCGGCACCGTGGCATTCGGCCCGCCGGGCACCACGGTGACGCTGCAACTCCCGCTGACGTCGTAGCAGAGACTCAGCGAATCGGGTCCGGGTTGCGCGCCCATGGGTCAACGGTCTGGCTCAAGATGCAATAGATCTCTCCCGATGCATGCACGATGACACGCAGCCCGTCGTCCCGGTAATCCAGGATACTGGAACCATCCGCGTCGACACTGCCGGTAGACGGGCGCCCCAGCAGTCGGATGGCTTTGGCGGCCGTGGTGGGCTCACGCAAGCCAATCTTGCCTTGGACTTCCAAGCGCGGACCTCGAACCAGTTCCACGCGGCCACGGGAGTCGAAATCGACCCAGGTGGTGACCTCATGCGCCCATCTCTTGTACACGCTGTTCACATCATCAAACGCGATGCCGGCCCTGGTGGTTACAGGCTGCCACGACGAGTCAAGCTCCGGTGCCTCGCCCGGGCGAATGCCATGAATGGAGAAGGGCCTGGGCCGTAGCCGCGGCGATCCAACGCGAGGCTTTACTTCCTCCAACAGTGCCTGCCGTGTGGCTCCCCACACCGGGCTGTGTTCGAGATAGCGAAAGAAGCTCCGGTTTTCGTCCGCATTTTTGCTGACGAGCAGGGGGACTCGTTGCCACGGGACGCCCAACACGGAGGCGCCCGCATCAATGCTGCAAAACCCCGGCGGGGGTTGCTGCAAAATAGCTTCCTCTCCTTTGAGCTTCCGTAACCCGTGATTGACCAGGCCACTGAGCAGCGAGCTGAACTCGAGGTCTGTCATGCCAGCGAATCGACGCAGACACCGATCGGGCCGGTCGGTGCAGACGACCGTAGCCTCAAGCCAGGGGGGTTCCTCGGCATCGATGTCGACATTCGACAACACCATGCTGATGTGTCCCCAACTGAAGAACTCCACCAACTTGATCCTGGCCGACAGATCGTCACACTGCCCTATCGAAGACCAGCAGATGATGGCCAGGAACAACACCACTGCAACTGGGCGTCCCGCGCTCAATGCTGGGCGCGGACGTAGTCGTATGTCTCGGCCAGGCCCAGCTTCCACACGCCGTTGACCTTGAACATGAGATAGGGCACGGGCTTTGGATCGGCCGGGTCGGTCAGCTCTACGATGGCCGAGTCACCGTCCTGGCTACGGAGCGAGAAGGTGCCTGAACAGCGCTGGTTGGCTTTCATGTAATCGCGAAACCAGTCCCAGAAACCGGCCACGTGGTAGGGGTCGTAAGCGACGTTCTGGCCCTCCAGGATGGCGCGGGCTTCGTCTTCTGCCACCTTGTACTGCGTCGCCACCAGGCGAGTGTAGGCTTTCTGGGTGGTATCGGTCATCAGGTTCCAGGCAGACGAATAGCGTTTCGCCTCCAGCGTGGTGAACCACAACTGGCACGCCTCGGCGGCCGGGTGGCGGCTGTTGGTGCCCCCGTTGTTCCATTCCGACAAGCGTTGGACGGTCTTGGGTACCAAATCGATGACTGCGGCGGCGGGAATGGCAAAGTTCAGGTTTTGACCACCCGTTCGATAGAAACAGACGACCCCCACGAACTGGCCGTGGGCGTTGACGACCGGGCCACCCGAGTTCCCGGGCGAGACCGGGGCGGTCATCTGCACCACCTGGCCGAACGGCGCCTGATCGCGGATGGCCGAGACGATACCGTCCGATACGCTATCCTCAAGACCCAGTGGGCTGCCGATGACGACCACATGCTCGCCTGCTTCCGGCAAAATGGCCGCCGCCGGCAAGGCGGGAACGGGTTGCGGTGGGGCCGCAACCCGCAAACGGGCCACGTCCCGCTCCCGGTTGGCGGCCACCACCCCCTGCACGGCCAGAATGGCTCCGTCTCGCGTTTTCACCTCGGCGTGATCGCCGCCCGCGATGACGTGACAATTGGTCACGACGTCGTTAGGCCCCACAAAGAACCCGGACCCGGTGTCTCGTAGGTCGCCGCCCACATTGTACACCATGATCTTGACCACCGACGGATTGACTTGCTTGACCAGGTCGACGCCGGACAGGGGCGCGTTGCTGGTCGTCGCAGATGCGGAGGCCGAGGGCGACGACGACGGCGGCGTGTACGTTGGATAGGACTGAGGGCGGGCCAGGAGCACGCCGCTGACCGACAGTGCGGCCAGCAGAAATACCACCGGGCGGTGTCTCACGACCACAGCGACCAGTGATGGAGGAGCAGCACCTGGATGGCCAGGCACAGGTTGGTGATGCCGTGCGCCGCGACCGCCTCGCCCAGGCGCCCTTTATGCTTGGTGCACCACGCATAGGCGATACCCGCCAGGATGCCGGCCTGCCAGTCGCTGTGCATGACGCCAAACACGATCGAACTGCCCAGCACCGAAACCAGGGTGAGCTTGCCGATCGGCACGTCTTCGAAATAGCGCGACTGGAAACGCCGCAGGAGATAGCCGCGGAAGGCCAGCTCCTCGACCAGAGGCACGATGATGGCAGCCCCGAAGATGCGGAAGATGATCCAGATCTGCGCCCACGGATCTTCGAAAACCTGTGTCGGATCGCCGGCCGGATCGTTGGCGCCGTGCACCCACGCGATCCACACGACGTACACCAGCACCCCCATGCCGATGGCGTACTTCCAGTCGACCCCGCCGAACAGGGGCAGCCACACCTTTCGATAGTGGAAGAGGACGGCGGCGACCAACAACACCCGGAAGGGGTAGTAGACGTCAAACGGGCTGTCCTGGAAAGCCATCGACACCATGCGGGCGAGCAGGGTGACCACCAGCGGCAACATGAGAAAGGCCGCCGGATATTCTGCCTGCGTGGCCTCCGAGCCGTCCTTGCGGAACCAGCGCCGCTTCTCGGCGAGCAACACCATGCCGATCCCGATGGTCGCGAAGGAGATCCAGCCGGCCTGCGAGTGGAAGCCTCGGACCGCGATCTGGGGCGAGATGGTGGCCCCAATGCCCGCCAGGAGAGCCAGCCGGATGCTGTTCGCCACCCAGATGATGGCCATGCCGGCCGGCAGCAGCCAGATGGCCCGCCACAGGATCAGATCGTTTCGCCGCAGCCACAGATAGGCCACGGTGAACATGGCGATGAGGCCCATGCCCTCGTAGCCGGAGCACCCCGGCAAGACCTGCAGATGAAAGTCGCTGGTGCCGAACACCAGGTTGCCGGGGTCGGACGTGACGTCGTCAAAAAATCCGCTCAGGATCCACTTGCTGAAGCTGAACGTGACCTTCGCCATGTGGCCCCACAACATGTCGCTGGCCTGAGCCATCCACAGCGAGACCACCCCCGCCACGAAACACGCGCCCAGCCAGCCGGCGTGGGTCTTGAGGGTCGACAGCCACATGCGGGGGGGCAGGAGCGAGCACAGCCAGGCGCCGAGGAAGAAACCGATGAGGGGTACCCACACGACGACCGTGAGGCCGGTCGAGTTGGACGTGAAGCCGTACAGCGGCTCCAACGAAGCATTGAGAAACGCAAAGCATCCGATATGCGCCAAAAGCCATCCCCGCGAGGTCGGCGCGCTCTCGAAGGGAGGCAGTTGATCCGCAAACGCCAGCCGCAGCAGGACCGCAAAGATGATGGTCCCCAGCAGGGTGTGGTAGAGCGGCAGGTGCAGCATGGCATCGTGCAAGGCCGTGCGGATGCGATAGTGCGGGTCGATGAGGTACTCGCACTCGGCGAACAGGAGGAGCAGCATGAGCCCCCAGCGTACGCCATCAGAGTTCAGAAAGGCCGGTACAGGGCGGGCGGCCAACGATTCGGTCTTCGAAAGCACCCCCGTAGGTGCTACGGGCCTACCCCGCGTTCCTGCCTCGAGGGCGCTGCCCCCCAGACGTTCGCTACGCTCACTGGGGGCCCCCCCGGCTGGTACCTAGGGAAGCTGTGCGGCATCTGCGCTGCGCGCCCTACTAGCCAGCGCCTACCTCAGAGCGGCGGATGACTTACCTAGGGCTGTTTCGCGAAGAGCTCATGAAGCTGTTGGAAGAGCAGGGTGAACACCATGCGGGCGTTGGTGTACCCTTCAATCTGCAGCCGGGCGTCCACCAGGAGATCCACCGCCCGGGTCCAGCACCGCCCCGGCGCCTTGGGTGCTTCCCGATCCACGTTCAAGAGCAGCCCCGCCGGTGCCCCCTGGCTCACCAGCAGGCCGTCCCGGCACCAGCCCACCCCGACCGAGAGGTAGTCTACAAGACGCGCCCGCCCGCTCGTCCCGTAGCTCTTGACGACCCCGTCAGCCGCCTCCGCCAAGCTGGCGGGCGAAACCTGGCCGCTGGTGATCAAAGCGAACTGCTGGAGCGCCTGCTCCCGCAAGGTCCACCACGGCTTGTCAGCCAAGCGGGCCAGCGCCCGCCCCGGTGCCCCTTCGGTCAGTCGGGCGGCCAGCGCGGCCTGGTGCTGGGCGGCCCCGTGCCGGACCAGCCATTCCGTCAGGCGCGCCTCTTCGACGGGCAGGAGCTTGAAGATGCGGCAGCGGCTATGAATGGTGGGTAGCACTTTGGCGTGATTGGTGGTCAGCAAGGCGAAGATGGTCTGCGGCGGGGGCTCTTCCAGCGTCTTCAGAAGGCAGTTGGCCGCGCCCTCGCTCATGCTCTCCACTCGTTCCAGCACGACCAGCCGCCACGTCGCTTCAAACGGGCGGTAGTCCAACCGTGCCTGCAGGTCGCGGACCTGCTCGATCTTGACGCCCTGGCTGTCTTCACCGACCGCCAGGTGGCACAGGTCGGGATGCTGCCCGTCCAGGAACCTGCGACACGATCGGCACGTGCCACAGGCCCGTCCGGAGACCCCGGGCGCCTGGCAGTTGAGCGCACACCCCCACCCCCACGCCAGCGATGCCTTGCCGCTCCCCTCCGCACCGGACAGCAGCACGGCCGGAAATACGTCGGCCCCGCGAGGCGGATGCACCAGTTCGCCGAGGGACAAGGGGTTCAGCAGAAATTCCGCCGGCAGGACCCGCCCGGCCGGCACCGCAACGGGGGTTTTTGCCACTACGCCATATTGTCGAGTGTCAGCTTGTTCGACATGCCCCGCCGCCGCAGCTCCTGCACGACCTTGTCGAGAATCTTCGCGTGAAGCTGCTCCGGGTTTTGATCGGCGTTGAACACCCGGAATCGTCCCGGCTCCTCCCGGCTGATTTCGTGGTAGCCTTGACGCACCTTTTCGTAGAACTCCCGGTCCTCTCGCTCGATGCGGTCGGGAATGTTCTCCTGCTCTTCCAGCCGTCGCCGCATGCGCGCCAGGCCCTGCTCGGCCTCGATGTCGAGGTAGACGGTCAGGTCAGGCTGCACCCCCCACGAAGCGATGCCGTTGACCTCCCGCACCATGGTGAGGTGCAGCTCGCGGCCGTAGCCCTGGTAGGCCAGGGTGGCGTCGGCGAAGCGGTCGCACACCACGATGCCCCCTTCGTCCAGCATGGGGCGGATGACCTGGGCGATGTGCTGGGCGCGGATGGCGGCGAACAGCAGCACCTCCGTGAGCGAGTTCATCTCCTTCCGGTTCGGGTCCAGCACGATGTTCCTCAGGGTCTCGCCGATGGGCGTGCCGCCAGGTTCGCGGGTTCCCACCACGGAGTAGCCCTTCTCCTTGAGGGCTGCCACCAACCGGCTGGCCTGGGTGGTCTTGCCCGACCCCTCCAGACCCTCGAAAGTGATGAAAAAACCCTTCATTAAAAAGCTCCCAACCTAGAATGTCCTCTGGGCTTCTCAGGACTCTGCTGCTACTCCTCCAGTCGTGCGGTCTTGAGGCTGTCCTGGCAACCGCACGTGCGTTCTGCCGGCAGGTCGGTGATGAACTGGGTGATGAGGCTCCGAATACGCTCGTTGTTGGCGTTGAAGACCTGGATGACGGCATCGTGCGAGACCGGATCCATGCCTTCGATGCCCACGTCATAGTCGGTGATGAGGCTGATATTGCAATAGCAGATCTCCAATTCGCGGGCCAGGATGCCCTCGGGGTACCCGGTCATGTTGATGACCTGCCAGCCCTGGCTGCCAAACCACTTGCTCTCTGCCCGGGTGGAGAAGCGAGGCCCCTGGATCACCACCATCGTGCCGGTCTCGTGCACCGGGATCTGCAAGCTCCGAGCCACCTTGATGGCCTGCGCCCGCATCTGCGGGCAGTATGGGTCGGCGGCCCCGATATGGGTCGCCACCGGGCCATCATAGAACGTATCGATTCGACCCGTCGTGCGGTCGACGAACTGATCGCATACGACAAACTCTCCGGGCTTCACGTGTTTTTGGAGCGACCCGGCCGCGCACGGCCCGACGATGCGCTGGACCCCTAGCGACTTCATCGCCCACAGATTGGCCCGATAGTTGATTTTGTGCGGCGGTAGCGAGTGCTCCCGCCCATGCCGAGGCAGGAACGCGACCTTGCGCCCTCCCAGTTCGGCCAGGTGGATCCGGTCGCTGGGCGGCCCATACGGGGTCTCCACCTTCACTTCTTTGACGTGGTCGAGGAACTGGTAGAACCCCGATCCGCCGAATACCCCAATGTCTGCTGATGCGCCCATGATGGTCTCCCTTCGAAAAGGCTCAACCATTCGGAGGCGTGTTGAAAAATCCTAGGCCTGGGCTAGCCTGCCGTCCGACAGCTTCACGACGCGGCCCGCCCGCGCCAGCAGGGCCTCGTCGTGACTCGCCACCACGATGGTCGTCCCCCCTCGATGGACCTCCCCGAGCAACCCCCCCAGCTCGTCGGCCGTCATGCTATCCAGTTCTCCGGTGGGCTCATCGGCCAGCAGCAGCCGGGGACGACCCACCAGGGCCCGCGCCACCGAGACGCGCTGCGCCTCGCCCCCCGATAACTCGGCCGGCAAGTGGTGGAGGCGAGCCGACAGTCCGACCCGAGCCAGGGCTTCCTCGGCCCGCCGGCGCCGATCCGCCGTGCCCGCATAGCGCAGGGGCACGACGACGTTCTCCACCGCCGTCAGATGCTCGATGAGATGGAACGACTGGAACACGAACCCCACCAGCCGACGGCGCAACCCGACACGCTGCCGCTCCGTCAGCCGCAGCGCGTCCTGGCCATCCAGGAACAGTTGCCCTGCGGTGGGTCGGTCCAGGCAGCCGAGAAGGTGGAGCAGCGTGCTTTTGCCGCTGCCCGACCGCCCGGCGACGGCCACGAACTCGCCCTCGGCCACCTCGAGATCGACCGCGGCCAACGCGTGCACGGTCTCGGGCCCACGGCGAAAGTCCCGCCCCAGGCCCTGCGCTCGAATCAACTGGTCGACTCGCCGCCGTCGAGGACGATGACTTGTCCGGTCAGGAAGTCCCCGGAGAGGGCCAGGTAGGCGACCAGGTCGGCCACGTCTTCCGGTCGACAGAGCCGCCGGAGCGGCACTCGCTTTTCCAGGGACTTGCGAAAGTCGGGGCCCTCGGCATCAATCCACGCCTCGTCCATGGTGCCGTAGGCGATGGCGTTGACCCGCACCTTGGGGGCCAGCTCGAGGGCCAGGGAACGGGTCAAGGACAGCACGCCGGCGCACGCCGCGGCGTACGCCATGTGGGCGCCCGTCACGCCGGAGAAGGACGTCACGTTGATGATCTTGCCGAACCCGTTCTCGTCCATGCCCGGGGCGAACGCCTTGGTGCAATAGAAGACGCTCTTTAGATTGGTGTCGTGCACTTCCGACCACATCAGGTCGGTGGTCTTGGCGAGGGCCGCGTCGTCCCACAAAAACTGGTTGTTGACCAGCACGTCGACCTTGCCGAAGTGTTCACGGATCTCTTCCATGGCCTCTCGCACGGCGTGCTCCTGCACCAGGTCGAACGGCAGCGCGCTCAGACTGCCCACCACGTTGCTGAGGGCGATCTCGTCCCGAGGCCCGTTGACGACGACCTGGAACCCCTGCG
>DASYBA010000170.1:0-4230 GCA_036501005.1 Candidatus Xenobia bacterium
AAATGGCCCGTGAGTACCTGGACACCCTGCATCCGTTGGTGGGTGGGATCAAGGTGGAGTGGCTCGTTCGTCACGGCCACCCTGGCGAGGAAATCGTCACGTGCGCCCACGATACGGGGGCCGATCTGGTCGTGATGTCAACCCATGGCCGCAGTGGTCTTTCCCGTCTGGTCATGGGCAGTACGGCTGAATTCGTGATGCGACACGCCCACATCCCCGTCATGACGTGGCGCGCCGCCGCGGTGAAGACGCCCCAGCCAGCAACCCAGCCAGAAACCCATCTGACTCCGACCGCCTGAGCTGGCCAAACCCTCCAGGCCCACCAACGGTGGGCTTCTTGTCTTTGGAGAGCCGGCCAAGGCCTCCTGGCTGCGCGGGAGGGCTTGGCCTGCTCATTCACGTCTAACCCGATACGGTCTTCGTCTCGAGTTCATGCAGCAGGTCCGGTACCACGGCGGCAACGTCGGTATAGGTGAGCATTCCGATGCGGCCTTCGTCGTGCACCAGGACCCGATGGATGTGGCGGGCCTGCATGGTGTGAATCACGGCAGCCAGGGGTTCACGCGCCTCCACGATGTGCACCTGGCGGGTCATCACCTGGTCGGCTCGCCGGCTGGCCACTGCGGCTGGGACCTCGACGTCCTTATGGGGCCGTTCCTCCCAGAATTCGCAGTAGTAGTCACCAGTATCCATCGGAGGTGTCGATGCGATGGCGCGGGCCAGATCCGACAGGGTCACGATGCCCACGATCCTGCCGCGTTCACGCACCGGTACCCCGGATATCTTGAACCGCGACAAGGCCCGGGCGACCTCCGACAGCAGCGTGTCCGGGCTCACCGTGACGACATTCCAATGCGCCAGGTCGCCCGCGGTCTTGGGTAGGGTCTTCAACATGGTCCAACCTCCTTCATCACTCGGGTCATGCGGGGCGTGGGCTGTGCCTTGCTCTCAGGCGCGGCGAGGCTCGAACGGGTCAAGACCATCACGGGCACGGTCGAGCGGCGCACCACGCCCGCCGTGGTGCTCCCCATGAGCAGTCTTGAGAGCCCGCTGCGACCGTGGGTGGCCATGACGATCAGGTCAGCGTGCTGGCTGGCCTGCAGGATGATCTCTACCGGGTTGCCCACCGCCAGGTGCGTCTCGACCGGAACGTCGTCGACATGCAGGGACGCCAGGTACCGCCTTCCATCCGCATCAGACTCC
The DNA here is from genome assembly GCA_036501005.1 of Candidatus Xenobia bacterium. Classification (GTDB taxonomy): domain Bacteria; phylum Vulcanimicrobiota; class Xenobia; order RGZZ01; family DASYBA01; genus DASYBA01. The sequence continues at coordinate 1,204 of DASYBA010000170.1, forward strand.
GCACCCAGCGCGCCGAGCGGAGTCACCACGCCCGCCGACGGTGGCAGGGGCTCGATGACATGCAGCAGCGTCACGTGGGCTCCGACGATCCGAGCTACCTGGCCCGCCAGTTCGAGGGCTCGCTGCGAACAGGTCGATCCGTCCAGCGGCAGCAGGATGCGCTTCAGGCCTGCATGGCTAGGGACTGGCGAGCCGGAGCGGGCATTCACCACCAACACCGGGCACGGAGCCTGCTGCATCAAAGCCTCCGTGACACTGCCCATGGTCCAACGCTGCAGGCCGTGGCGTCCGTGCGTGGCCATCACGACCAGGTCGGCTCGAGTGTCGCGAGCCTGCTGCACCAGGACGCTGGCGGGAGGCCCGCCGTTGGTCACCACGCCATCGGCGACCACGTCGGGGTAGGCATCCTGCACGGCATTGAGATAGCTGCTCACGTCGTCCAGGAGTGGTGGGCGTTGCGGGCTCTCAAACGCTTCACTTGGGGCCACGTACACAAGGTGGACCTGGGCGCGCAGGGCGCGTGCCATGTCCAGGGCTGTGCCCACGGCGTTGGCCGACAGATCGTTGAAATCGACAGGGACCAGGATATTTCGAATCATGGGACCTCCTCTTCAGGTGCCAGCATGACATGGCAGCAGGACGGGACCCATCGGGTCGTCACCCTACCATGCCGACCATCTGCCATCCGATGGGGCACGGCCCGGCCTGGCGCGATGATGGCGATAGAAGAGACATCGAGGAGGTGGTCCCATGGCCATTAGACCGTTCTCCACCACCGGCATTCCCACCGCGGCAGACCTCATGCAGACCGAACTGCTTCACGTCGCACCGGAATGCTCTTTGTACGAAGCGGCCCGCATGATGGCGACCCATCACGTGAGCGGGCTGCCCGTCATCGACGCCCAGGGCCGAGCCGTCGGCGTCATCACCCTCGCCGACCTGGCGGCCGTGTGGCTCAAAGAGAGCCGGCAGGAGGCCAGCGACCTGAATTTCTATCGAAACCTGTTCGGGCACTCGCCTGAACTGGCCAGCTACTTTGCCAGCTTCTATGCCGACGACGCCGTCGTGACCGTCGCGGATGCCATGACCCCAAAGGTACTGCACACCCCAGAAAACACGGTGGCAACAGACATTGTGAAGCTGATGCAGGCGAACCACGTGCATCGCCTGTTCGTGAGTCGCGACGGGCGCTTGGTCGGCGTCGTCACGACCACCGACGTCATGCAGGCTCTTCTGCGCCTGGTGGGGTGACCTACATATGCCGGAGAGTTTTGAGGTTCGTTTGAAACATCTGGGCGAGTATCGGTTTGAAGTCGACTTCGGCCTGTCGAACGGGGCCGGTCCGCCTCTCACGACCGACGAGCCGCCCCCGTTGGGGCGCGGCCAGGGCCCCAATCCCGCCCAGTTGCTGGCCGCGGCCGCGGCCAACTGCCTCGCCGGCAGCCTGATGTTTTGTATGCAGAAGATGTCCTTGCCGGTCTCGGGCATCACTGCTGTGGCAAAGGCCGCTGTAGTGCGCAACCCGCGCGGACGCTGGCGGATCGGGAGCATGGATGTCCGCTTGGAGGTTGCCACTGCCGTCGAGCCTGCCGAGTTGCGGCGGGCCGCAAGCATATTCCGCGACTACTGCTGGTCACCGAGAGTCTGCAGCAAGGATTTCCGGTGCAATCCGAAGTGGTCGCCGTCCTGCCCCAGACCGTATCCTGACCTGGTTTGTGCGCTATCAGTTCCAGGGCCTGGTCGCTCAAGGCTGGATGGCTACTGTTCCGTCGGCTCGTCAGGTCTCTCTCCTGGGGCTTCTGCAGCGTCGCTGGCGAATGAGACGTTCATGGCGTGCACAGCGGGCAACTGCTTTGCCAGGCGTGCGCCATGGTCGCCAGTCCCACCCCCAGCACCAGGGCCCCGGCCAGCCGAGGCCACCATCGCCACGGGGTGCGACCGGCAATGCCCCAGGCCCCCAGCGCCAGGAGCGGCGTGGTGCCCGTCCAGAACGCGGCCATCAGCAGCGCCCCCGACAGCGGGCTCCCTGCCGCGGCGGCCCGAGCCAGCGCGGCGTAGAGCAAGCCGCAGGGCAACAAGCCCGTAAGGGCCCCCACTCCGAACGCTGATCGAGAGCTGGGCGCGACCAGCAACGGACGAAGCCACCGGGCCAGGTTCCAGCCCCCACTGGCAGGCAACCAGCCGGTCAAGGCCAGGCCCATGGCGACCATGCACAGCCCAGCCACCAGGGCCAACCCGCGGCCGGCTTCGTCGTCCCAGCGAGACTTGAACACCAATCCCAGAGCGCCCATGAGCGCACCCAGCACGACGTACGACAGCCATCGACCGAGGTGGTACCACAGAGTATTGTCACGCTTGCGGGCCGCCAGGCAGACGGCAAACCCGCTGCACATGGCCAGGCAGTGGGTGCTGCCGACAAGGCCGAGGAGCGTCATGGCGAGGAGATCGACGGGCGTCATGGCTGGTCCTCCTCGAGGACTCGCCAGCGAGGCCCCTCCAAGTCGTCGAACTGGCTATGCTGGACGGCCCAGGTGAACAGGCCCAGGCCGAGCCCGCTCAGGCCGAGGGCCAATGGAATCAGGAAGTAGAGGATGTTCATGGTTCCCCCCGTAGCGAATTGACCACCACCAGGAGCGAGGAGATGGGCATGGCGACGGCAGCCAGCAGAGGTACGACGAGGCCAGCCATGGCCGTCGGAATGGCGATCAGGTTGTAGCAGGTGCCCACCGCCAGGTTGCAGCGCAGGGTGTGGAAGGCCTGGTGGGCTATACTGATCGCCCGCCGCAGCGCTTTCAGACCCGGCGAGAGCAACACCACGCCGGAGGCCGAGTGTGCCACGTCGCTGCCGTTGGCCACCGCCACCCCGACGTCGGCCGTGCTCAGGGCCAGGGCGTCGTTTATGCCGTCGCCCACCATCACGACGCGGTGACCCTGGGCCTGGAGCCCGCGGATGACGTCGGCCTTCTGCTCGGGGCGTACCTGGGCCCGCCACTCCCGAATACCGGCGGCGTCCGCGACTTCGGCCAC
>DASYBA010000171.1:0-12873 GCA_036501005.1 Candidatus Xenobia bacterium
CTCAGGGTCCTGCAGGCGGTGCGCGAAAGCCGTCGCCAGCCAGTGGTCGGCAAAGGGGAGGGTGGTGTCGTGGCCGTCATCGTTGACGTTTGGAATGTAGAGGCTGTAGTCGGGCAGGGCGTTGGCCTGGAGGTCCTCATCCAACTGGCCGGCGTTGACGACGTGGGCGCTGGCGCGGTGGGCACCGTGCATGTTGGCGAAGCTGGCGAACGGCTCATGGCGGCGCGCATACAGGCCCATGTAGTCGCCGAAGAAGGGCCGGGCCGGGTAGCCCTCGGCGTAAACCTTCCAGCTCCGGTGGTGGGCGTCCAGCAGGTCGCCCAGGTGGTGCGCGTCAACGTCGTGCGCACCGTCGTCGATGATGCCGAAGGTCTGGCCCGCGACCAGCCCCAGGTAGTTGGGCAGGGAAGGGTGGGAGAGCGCATGATAATTGGCCAGCAGCGCGCCCCGGGCGGCCAGTTGGTGCAGGAACGGCTGCTGCATGGCGTCGTCGAACTCGGTGTTTTCCAGTACGACGATCATGACGTGCGAAAATCTGGCATGCGCCGGCGCTGCCACCGCCATCGCACCGACGAGAAAGAGGAGCAGCGGAAAAAATCGCCGGGTTAATTGCTGGACCAGGTCTGTCCTCCCACCGGGGCATGGTGCCGGGCCATGTCCAGGAGCTCGTCTTCGTGGCTGTCGGGACCCAGCAGCTTCTGGGCCATCTGCAGGTGCTCGACCGCCAGGTCGAAATCGCCCGCCAGGTAGTGGAGGCGGCCCAAATCTTCTTGCAGGCGGCCGTCGTTGGGAATGAACTGCATCGCTCGGTCGCACACCATGATGCTGATGCGACGTTGGTGCGTCAGCTTGAAATAGGACCCGGACAGATCCCGATACGCCTGGTACTGGTACGGATCCAGGGCCAGCGCCTGTTCGAGGAGGTTGATACTGGTTCGCACCTCCCCCTTCTGGTAGCAAACCCAGGCCTGGTCGATCAGGTTCTTGGCGGTCAGGATGCGGTAGCTCTGGTCCCACGCGTGACCGGCCATCCAGCCAGCCACGGGCAGCAGGACCATGAGAAGGAGTAGTTGCCAGGTCTTGACGCTCGTCTGTCCCATGGACGACACGTTTCGGCGGAACAAGAATGGAACCTGTCCAGCAGAGGGGGAGCTCTGCCGGTCCCGAATGCGAGGCCACTTCAATCGTTGGGGGATTCAGTCATCTTGCGTAGCGTGCGTCTTTGGGTCCTGGTTCTTGGCCTGCTGGCATGGGGAGGTCTGCGGGCAGTCGCAGCCCCTCAGCCGATCTGCATCGTAGTCGCTTCGATAGAGGGAGATCCCAACCAGTACAACGTCTTGCGCGACGTCATGGCGGATCTGGTGTCGGAGCGGGCCCAGCTCAATCTCGACGGCAAGTCGCTGCCCATCGTGATTCTGGATGCCGGTCGCCACAGTCACGAGGCGGCCTTGCAGCGGCTGGGCATCGATGCCAGCAAACTGCCGTGCGTGGGGGTGTGTCGCATGCAGGACGGAAGACCCGATACCATGCTCACCCTGCAGGGGCCGGTCACGAAAGCCGAGGCCTCGGTCAGCGTCAGCATGCGCCGGGTGCAGTTCCTGCTCGGTTTGCAAGGCATCACCGCCGACCTGCCCCAAGCCATCGCAGGCGACCGCATGCACGTCAGCTACCGCTTCGAAAAAGACGGCCGGGTGCGAACCATGCAGGGCTCCATCCTGACGCCGTTGGATTTGTGGAACGAGCTGGCCATGCTGCAGCCCCCTCCCGATGCCCACGGGCCCTACGGGCTGCCCCTGGACGACGCGTTGTGGGGGCAGCGCGGTGGGTTTGGATATCGCCAACTGGGTCGGTTGGGCAGGACCTACCTGCGGTTTGACAGCTTCCAATACACGCAGCCCAAGGACACCGACCGCATTGGCCTGCAGACCGGCAACTACAGCGATCCGTATCGGTTGAGCGACACGTCGCTGGGAGCGTTCGTCTACGATTTGCGCCCTCGTATCGAAGCAGACCTGCGGGCGCACCTCCACCTGGGCACGCCCTAGCGTCGTGCCAGCGGAGGCCGCCCCACCGGCCCCTCGATGGGTGAAGGTGGCCCTCGTTCTTCTGCTGCTGGCCTGCATCGCACTGCGTTGGGTCCTGGTGCTGAAGGGCGGGCAGTGGTACCATCCTGACGAGTTTCGCTTCATTTTCGGCCGCGGGGTGCTGCGCACGCTGCAACTGCACCAGTGGCAGCGCTTCATCCAGGCCGCCTTGCGCCCCCGCCACACGTTCTTCAACCTCATCGCGGCCGGCGTGACGGCCATTCACATGGGCATTCTGGCCGCCCAGGGTCGGACCGCGGAGGGCGATTTCTTCCAGACGCTGTGGATCCCGGCTCTCATGCTGTCGCTTTTCTCGGTCGGCTGCATCGGCATGATCTACCGGGTGGCCATCAGGGCAGGAGCCACGGCCGTAGAGGCGCTGGCAGCCGCCCTGCTCCTCGGCTGCAGCGCCTGTTTCTTCTACTTCTCGCGGCACCTGCTGGACTATGACGCCAGCATGTTCTTCCTGCTCATCGCCCTGGAGTTGGCGCTGCAGCCCGGCAGCCGCTGGCGGAGTGGCTGGACCGGGCTGATGTGCGGCATCGGCTTTCTCACCTACATGGGCCATTGGGCCTTCACCCTGGTGGTCCTCGGCATGCATCTGTACCGCCTGCCCTCCGCCCGCCGCTGGTCCCACGGCCTGGCCATGGCCTATGGGTTTGCTTTCCTGCCCGTCCTTTTCACCATCGCGACGGGCGCAATAGGCGATGAACCCTGGCTCCTGGCCGCCAAGGGGATCGCCGACCGCGGCACCGATGGCGACTTCAACGAGGGGTGGTCCTTGCCGTGGGCCTACCTGTGGTCGGCGGAACACGGCGTCCTGCTCCTTTGGGTGTTCCTGGGGGCGTGGCAGTGGCGCTTGAGCCGCCGGAGCCAGTCGCCTCCCCGGCTGCAGTGGATGGTGCCGCTGTTGACGATTTATGGGCTGCTGGTATTGGGCTCGAACGTCATGCACTACAATGTCGTGTACGGCCGCATTGCCCGCGAGATGGTGCCGCTGGCCTGCCTGATGGCCGCTCAGCCGCTGGGCCACCTCATCAGCCTGGGCAAACCGGGTGGGGCGGGTGCCATTCTTCTGGTCGCGGTGGCCATGGCCGCGTTCAATTTCCGTGCGCCTCTCAGTCTCAGCTTTCCGCTCGACATTCGGCGCCAGGTGGAGGCCGAGCACGGTCCGGTCCAGCGCGCGTTCACCATCGCTGGCAATGCGGTCCCGAGCCCCCAACCGAAAAGCCCGCTCTGCCTGGTCAACGACGACTACATCTTCGCCTGCGACGGGCTGCAGGCGCCGCCGGCCGGACGGGTGCTGGACTCGTGGCCCCACCCGTTGACCTACACGCCCTACCTTTTTGAGGGCTACCGCCCGGAGACCCGCGACTTCCTCCAGCGGGCAGACCTGCACATCCTTCTCATCGAACTGTCTCCCACGGCCAGCCCGAAGTGATGCCAGACAGGAGCTTCATGCCCATGGTGATAAATGCTTGAGTTGACATATGAACTTTGAGGGCAAGCTGACCGAGCAGTCTCCTGCCGACGACACGCTGGCTGAACAACCCCGGGCGGTGTCGCTGTCGGTGCTGTGTCCCGTCTACAATGAGCGGCATCTGGTCCTGAGCAGCATCCAGCGGGTGCTGGAAGTGAGCAGCCCCCTCATCTCTCGGGTGCAGGTCATTGTGGTGGACGACGGCAGTCAAGATGGAACGCAGGAGGTCCTGGCGGCCTTCAAGGACGATGCGAGAGTGCAGGTCCTGACCCATCCGGTCAATCAAGGTCGAGGGGCGGCGATCCGAACCGCGCTCAAGCACGCCACCGGTGACGTGTGTGTCGTGCACGATGCCGATCTGGAGTACAACCCGGCGGACATCCCGGCCCTGTTGGGTCCATTTCTCAACGAAGGAGCAGATGCCGTCTTCGGGTCACGCTACATCGCCGGCGCCAGCCGAGGTGCCCTGATGTGGCGGCACTCGCTGCTGAACCGCGGCCTGGCGCTGCTGACCAGTTTTGTCACCGACCTGGATCTGACCGACGTCAAGACGTGCTATAAAGCGGTCAACTCCATGTTGCTGAAATCTCTCCCGCTGCACAGCCACGACTTCAGTTTTGACATCGAACTGACCATGAAGCTGGCCAAACGGCGTGCCCGCATCTACGAGGTCCCCATCCGTTACTCGCCCCGTAGCTATGAAGAAGGCAAGAAGAGCCGACCGGCCGACGGCCTGTCGGCGCTGACCGCCCTTATTCGATATTCGATATACGACGACATCTATCAAGCCGACGCCTATGGCAGCCACATCCTCAACGAGTTGCAGCATGCCCGGCGATTCAACAAGTGGATGGGAGAGACGCTGCTGCCGCATTTAGGTGACCGGGTCCTGGAGATTGGTGCCGGGGTGGGTAACCTGACGAACCAGTTCATTCCACGCATGAGCTACGTGGCCAGCGACATCAATCCTCACTACCTCCAATATTTGAAGGCCTACAGCGTCGGCAAGCCGTACCTCAAAGTCAAGAAGATCGACGTCACCTGCCCTGAAGACTTTGCGGGACTGAAAGAGTTCGGTCTGGATACGGCGCTCATGGTGAACGTGCTGGAACACGTCAGCGACGAGATTGCGGCCTTGAAGAATCTCTACGACGTCCTGTCGCCCGGCGGCAAGGCCGTCATTCTCGTGCCCCAACATCCCCTTCTGTACGGTTCCATGGACGCAGCCCTCGAACATCGAGAGCGGTATACCCAGCAACACCTTCGGCAGTCCCTGACGAGCGCCGGGTTTGTCGTCGAGAGGATCTTTGACTTCAATCGCGGTTCGGTGCCGGGTTGGATGCTGAACGGCCAGATTCTCAAGAGAAAGACCTTCGCCCGTTCACAGCTCAAAGCCCTCGAAATGCTGACGCCTCTGCTCCGACGCATCGATCGGGTGTTCCCCTGGTCTGGGCTGAGCATCATCGGCGTCGGCGTCAAGCCCGCACCCTGACCCAGGCTATCGCTCCCGGGTGCTCGACTGGGTGGCGTTACTGGCGGCCACCGCGCTGATATTTTCGCGGGCTCCCAGGGTGGCCACGAAGGCAAACCTCTACGAGCAGCACGTTGGGCACCCACGAGAGCCAGGTCACATAGGGGTATATGGCCAAGAAATCCAAGCCGCGCCCTTGCAGCCAGGCCAGGTAGAGGCGGGCGGTGGCAGCTCCGAACGTGAGGGCGAAGTTGCGAAACATCCACTCGCGGTGGTGGGCGAACTGGCGGCGGCGGACAGTGCTCCAGGCCAGCCATGCCGTCGCCAGCCACAGGACGTCCTGGGTGACGAAAGCCGCACACGCCGGAGCACCGCCGTAGGCATCCAGCGCCATGTCCAGGCCAAAGAGCCCGGCGCAGCCAACCGCCAGCAGATAGACCATGCCGAAGGTGCGGTGGAGTCGGGGCCACCGAGTGCGCAGCCACGGCCAGAACTGGAACGGACCGACAGCCAGGGCCACCGTTCCACCCACGCCGTGCAGCCAGACGACGCCCAGATGGGCGACATACTTATATCGAAAGAGCACGTCGTACATGGTCGGACTGCCCGTCACGTAGCCGAAAGATGCCAGGGCAATGCCGACACTGACGTAGGCCACGCAAAGTCCCCCCGCGACCCGCAGCGCTCGCATCAATGCCCCGAGATCAGGCCCTGGACCGAGTTGTACTGCGGATAGTTGTCGAGACCCAGAACGGACGACTGCGCCGTGCCGTAGCAGTAGAAGCTGTAGCCGTCGGGCTTGAACCGGACCTGGTAGGTGGCGGAGTAGCTGTCCGTCCCCGCCCCCGGACAGGTTGGGATGACCTTCAGGTAGTTCGGCGTCAGACTCGTCATGGTGGTGGGGTAGTGTCCCGCGTTATCGGTCGAATACATCTCGAAAGCCGTGCCGGAGTTTTTCTCGTTGCTCTCGCAACTGGTCAACCTTCCCCGAGCGCGGGAGCGGATGAAGTTGGGGCCCAGAATGGCGACCAGGACCGCCACGATGGCGACGATGACCACCAGCTCCAGCAAGGTAAACCCTCTGCCCACTGTTGCCACCCTCCTCACCACAGGATCCTCTGGGATGAGCCTACACGGGGGGGCTGCCGATTTGCTGCCGGCAGGCTTCCGACGTCGCCGGCGTGCAGGGCAGCCACATATCGAACCAGACTGGTATCTTCAGCCTGCAAGCGGAGTATCGGAACCGCTTGAACGCCATGTCCATGGTCTCGGTGGAACCTCGGGGTCGGTGGCCGGGGCGCTCGCTTGGTACGCTTTTGGCCGGCCCGGCGTGTGCGGCGTAGGCGTTCTCTGCTCGCTCCTGGGCCTGCCCGCCCGTGTCGGACTCTGACGCCCTTGACAATTCCTCACGAACCGCTATATGATGGCGGTCTAGCTTAACTGGGGAGAAGGTCCATGAATATCCGTAAAGCGGGTCTGTCGGTCCTTGCAATGGGCATCCTGGCGGCACTGGCCGGCTGCGGCAGCAGCACCGACAACGCGTCGCTGGCGCCCTTCTTTGCACCCTTTGCCACGCCCGCCCCGCTGGCTCGAACCCTGGTGGCCGCCAACGCGAGTGCCAACACCGTCACCAGTTACGACGCCAACGGAAGCGGCAACCAGACCCCGCTCTCGTCGATTGGCTTGACGCAGTTGTCTGGCCCCAATTCGATGGCGGTAGATACGGTTCACAACGAGATTTTCGTATCCAATCTAGGCAAGACGGTGACGGTCTACTCACGCACGGCCAACGGCAGCGTGGCCCCTAGCCGGGTTCTCTACCTGCCGGCGGGGCAGCACAACGGTTTCGAGAGTGTGGCGGTAGACCCGGTCAACAATGAGCTCATCGTCGCCAACGAAGAAAGCAATTCCGGGCCACCGGCCATCCTGGTCTATTCACGAACGGCCACAGGAGATGCGACCCCGCTTCGAACCATCGCGGGATCTGCCACCCTGTTGAACAGTCTGGATGACTTGAGCGTTGCGGTCGACACGGTGAACAACGAGCTGGTGGTGGACAACGGCCCCCAGCTCCTGGTGTTTTCCCACACCGCCAACGGCAACGTGCCCCCCTTGAGGAGTCTCTCCGGCAATAATACCGGCCTGGCGGGGAACATCGGCAACGGCGCCCCCGCCATCGATACGATCAATAACGAAATCCTGGTGCCCGTGCCCGGGTCCGGTACCTCCTCCGCCATCCTGGCCTTCTCCCGCACGGCCAGCGGCAACGTCGCCCCCCTGCGAAGCATCTCCGGCAGCAACACCGGTTTGACCGACGGCCTGTGGGGCCTCGCCGTAGACCCGGTCAACAATGAGCTTGCCGTCACCGATCAGAGCGGCCCGATCGAGGTCTTCAGCCGCACAGCCAGCGGCAACGTCGACCCGCTCCGCACCGTCAGCGGCACCCTGCCTTCACCGACCGGGCTCTTCATCGACACGGCCAATAACGAACTCGACGTCACCGACTCGACCTTGAACTCGGTCGACGTCTTCTCCCGCACGGCCACCGGCAACGCTGCCCCTCTTCGGAGCATTGCTGACCCGCACACCGGGCTCAGCTTGCCGCTCTCCGTCGCCCTCGATTCCGCCGACGCCCTGATTGCAGTCGCCAACCTTGGGGTGGACATCGGCGGTCCGGGCACGGTGAACGTCTACAAGAGTACGGCGAACGGAGACGTTGCACCCGTCAACAGCGTTGTCATCAATGGATTGGGCGCCAACACGGGGCTGTCCGACGGTTTCTCGGAATCCGTCGCGATCGATCCGGTCAACAAGGAGCTGGTGGTGGCCAACTATGCGGGAACCGCCAACGACGCCATCGTAGTGTTTTCTCTCTCCGCGAACGGCACCCCGACCCCGCTGCGCGAGATCAACGGCAGCAGCACAGGCTTGTTCGCACCAGAGGGCGTGTACGTCGATCCCGTGAACAACGAGATCGGGGTCTTCAACGATAGCGTCGGAACGGCGACCATCACCGTCTATTCACGGACGGCCAACGGCAATGCCCCCCCGCTTCGCACCATCAGCGTGCCCGCCAACAGCCTGGGGGGTACTGCCGGTCAACCGAACGAAAGCAGCAGGTCTCTGGCGATCGATCCGGTCAACAACGAAATCTGGCTCTCCGGCGGCTCTGACAACAACATCCAGGTGTTTTCGCGGACCGCGACGGGCGCCGCCACGCCCCTTCGTACCATCAGCGGCAGCGGCACCGGTCTGGACATCGATTCGGGTATCGCAGTGGATCCCATCGGCAACGAGATCTTCGTCAGCAATGTCGATTTGGCCGACCCGACCAACTCCATCGAGGTCTTCTCCCGGACGGCGAACGGCAACGTCGCCCCCTTGCGAACCATCAGCGGCTCGGGCACCAACCTGACCAATCCGGCGTCGATCGCGGTGAGCCCTTAGCTTAGGGCGCGTCCATGACCTCACCACCCCTCGTCGTTCCTTCGCGGTTCCTCATCGGATCCGGGCCCAGAGGGCTGATTGGCAACACGTCCTAACCTGGTTTAAGTTCTAACCCGCATCACTTTCGGTGACGGGCTCCTGGAACATGTACCCCGCGCCTCGGACGGTGGAGATGTAGCGCGGGTGGGCGGGGTCGTCCTCCACCTTGTCGCGCAGGCGTGCGACCGTCACGTTGACGATTTTCTGATCGCCATAGAAATCGTAGCCCCACACCTCGTCCAGCAGCATCTCGCGGGTCACGACCTTGTTCTTGTGGCTCACCAGGTAGGCCAAAAGATCGAACTCCTTGGGGGTCAGTTCCAGCCGGCGCCCCCGTCGGGTGACCTCCCGGCGCTCCAGGCTGATGGTCAGTTCGCCGTGCGACTCGTCGCCCCCCGGCTGGGGCGTGCGGGCTCGCTTGTCCCGGCGCAGGTGGGCTCGCACCCGCGCCACCAGTTCCCGAGGGCTGAACGGCTTGGTCAGGTAATCGTCAGCGCCCAGTTCGAGCCCCACGACCTTGTCGAATTCATCGTCCTTGGCCGTCACCATGATGATCGGCATGCCTTGCTCCACGCACAGCGTTCGACAGACCTCATAGCCATCGACCTTGGGCAGCATGATGTCGAGTACGACGAGGTCCGGTTTCTCAGCTCTCGCTTTGCGCAGGGCCTCTTCGCCATCCTGGGCGGTCACCACCCGATAGCCTTCCTTCTCCAGGCTGTATCGGATGACGTCGATCATGGTGGTCTCGTCGTCGACCACCAGGATCTTCTCGCGTTCAGCCACGAGCTTGCTGGGTCTTCATGAAGATGAGAAAGGTACGATGGACGGCATCCCACTTGTATCGGACGTTGAGGCCGGAGAGGACCATGGAGAGCGGCACGAACGACTGGCCACGGCCCTCCAGCGCATTCATGCTGACGTCGTCGCCGTCGTGCATGACACTCAGCGAGCGGTGATCGGGGTCGTAGCGGACGCTGAGGCCGCAGCTTCGCAACATCTCGCCGCTCGCCCATACCTGGCCGCCTCGCAGGAGTGGCGCCATGGTAAAGTCCAGGCGCTGGTTGTTGAGCTTGATGACGACGTCGGAGCCCGCCACCGGAGTGGGCACCCCGGCCTGCTCTTCGACGAGGTGCTTGAGCAGGTCGTCGTCGACTAGCGGCAGGAGCCCGGCCTTGTCCAACTGGGTGCGGGCCAGGGCCCCCATGTCGGGCACCTGATGGTAGATGTCGGGGAACACCGACATATACCACGTGCGGTCTTCGGCCGACCATCCCAGCTTGATCGGCTCGTAGACGATATGCACCGGCCACCCGATCTGCACGGTATCGAACAGTTCGTGCACGATCCAGGGGTAGGTGCGCATGCAACCGTGGCTGGTGACTGCCCCGATGCTCATGGGGTCGTTGGTCGCGTGGATGCCCACCCCGTCGGCTGAGAGGCCGATCCAACGGTCGCCCAGAGGGTTGTCCGGCCCGGGGGGAATGGGTTTCTTGATTTTGGACCAGGAAGGCGGGGTCCAGATGGGGTCTTCCTGTTTGTTGACGACCGTGAAGTCTCCCGTGGGCGTGGCGAACCGTCCGCCCTGGCCCACCGCACAGGGGTACGCGACGGCCAGTTCGCCCCCTTCGAAGACATAGATGGTGCGCTCCGGGAGGTTGACGATGAGGCCATCCTGCTCGGTGCCTGGCAGAATCCAGCGGGTGGGAATGAGAAGCCGGTCGCCCGTCTTGACCGACAGGCTCGGGAGGCCGTTGGCCAGCATGATGTTGTCCATGCTGAGGGTGTACTTGCGAGCCAGACTCCATAGGTCTTCGCCCGCTTGCACCGTGTGTCGGATGGTCTTGCCCACCACCGTCGACGGCGGTCCGCCATCGAGTGGCTCGGCCAGGGCCGGGAGGCTCCCGACCAATCCAGCCACCAGGACCCCCACCACGCATAATCGCCCGAACACACCCACCTCCTGCCTGCTGAGTACGGTGCGGGCGCATGAAGTCCCTCTCACCCCGGCCTTGGCGTGTTCAGTAATTTTGAATATTATTCACGATTCCTGCTCCCCCCCGGAAGCTACCCGCGCTTTTTGAACTTCCAGCCCGGCGTGCGCGGCCAGGGTGCTGGCTGCTCTAGCGCCGTCACCACGGGCGTCGCCGGCAGCACTTTGGCATGGGGGGCCTGCGGCAGGTGCGGAGCGTCCAGCAGCGCCAGCGACGGCTGCGAGGGCGAGGCGACATCCTCGGTCTGCAGCCCGAGCAGTCGCCGCACGATTTTCATGCTGGCCGGACGGTGCTCCCGGCGAAAGCCCAGCATGGCCGCCACCGCCGCCTCGGTGCGGGGGGAGACGTCAGGCCGCAGCTCTCGCAAAGGCTTCAACATGCCCGGCGTGGCGACCCGATCCAGCGCCGACGGCGGTTGCTGGCCGGTCAGCAACGCGTATATCGTCGCGCCCAGGCCATAGACGTCGGTGCGCGCATCGGATCCGCCCGTGCTCACGTACTGCTCCGGAGCGGCATACCCGGGCGAACCCGACATGCGGGCCAGGGTGCACGTGCGAGCGTTGGCCCTATCGAACACCTTGGCGATGCCGAAATCGATAAGACAAACGCGACCGCTCGAGGCCAGGATGACGTTGGACGGCTTCACGTCGCGCAGGATGATGGGGGGCTCGTGCGAGTGCAGGTAGTCGAGAACGTCGACCAGTTCTTCAGCCCAGCCCAGCACCATGGCTTCCGATTGGGGCACCGAGCAGAAGGTCTCCAGAGTCTGGCCGGGGACGTAATCCATGACCAGAAAGTACGATTGCCCGTCGTTGAAGAAATCGTGCACGCGGGGCAGCCCGGGATGGCGCAAGCGAGCCAGAAGCTGGGCCTCGCGGCGAAACATGGTCAGCACTTGTTTCTGCTCGGTCGGATCCGCGCTGAAACACCAGATGGCCTTGAGCGCCACTGGCAGGTCCAGTTCCAGATGGGTGGCGAGATACACACCCCCCATTCCACCGGAACCGAGAAGGCGGTGGATTCGATAGCGCTTGTCCACAATCCGGCCATTGTCGAGCATGCGTGGTGATCATTCCCAGCCCGCTCGTATGGCAATCGGGCCTAGAGAAGAAAGCGACAGTCGCCTGCCCTGGAGCCATCCGCCACAGGAGAGCTTACAGAGCGGGCGGAATCCCTCCACCGTGGCCGATTTCCTCACGCCCGATGACAAGGTCTACGACCCGGTGGCCCTCATCAAGGAAGATCGCTCTCGAACCGTGAGTCGGGTGGTGGAGCAAGCAACGGGGCGGCCCCTGGTGGCCCATCAGCTCCACGTGCCCGGCGCCCTGGCCGATGCTGAGGTGCAGCGGCGCCTGACCCAGGGCGCGGCAGCTTTGCAACGGGTCCGGCACCCCCGCATCGCAGCGTGCCTGGGGTATCAGCACACGCCCACCGGTGACTGGCTGCTCTGTGAAGCCGTCGAAGGGTACCCTCTCGGGTCGTACGACGAGGCCGAGTGCCAGGACATACCCGACGAATGGGTGGTCTTGTGGCTGCACCAGATGCTGGAGTTGCTGGAAGAGGTGCACGGCGCCGGCCAGGTCGTCGGCGGTCTGCGCCCCGACCACTTCCTGGTGACTGGCCACGACTTGCACCTGGTGCACCTGGGGCTGATGGAAAACCTGTTTCCCGACACGATGGCCCTCACCCGTTCTGCCGAGCGGTTGGCCTTCACCGCTCCCGAGCATCAGCACTCTGTATTGATCAGCACGGCGGGCGATCTGTACTCCGTCGGGGCCATCGCGTGGTGGCTGGCGATCGGCAGCCCACCGCCCCTCTCCCCGCCGTTAGACCGCCATACCGCGGAAATGCTGATCATGACGTCGCGACCCAGTCTTGAACCGGAGGCCGTCAGCGCCCTGGTTCAATTGCTATCGTTCCAGGCGGGAGAACGGTTTTCGACGGCCAGCGAGGCCCGCTTGGCCCTGGTACCGTTTCTAACCACCGTGACGGCCGACACCAGGCCTCCTCCGACCCCTGCCGACATGCGGGGGGCAGCCACCGCACAACGCTCCACACAGGAGGCAGACCCGGTCGAGATACGGGCGGACCCCCCTCTGCCCCGGCAGGAACTTGGCGCCGTGGAGGCTGGGTCGGAACCTCCCCCGCCCCCCGGCCGGCTGGACGTCTCGACGGCGAAGCGGCGGCCCCCGGCCGGGGCAGCCCCTGCAGCCCACACCCGAGGGGACACGGCGGTCATGTCCAGCTCCGCGCTGGAGGCCGAGACCTTGACTCGGCGGCGCACGGCCGCCGAGTCGCCTCCTGAGCCGGAACTGGAGGCCGAGGAGGAGGGCGACCGCCCTCTCGATCCGCCGCCGC
>DASYBA010000172.1:0-13153 GCA_036501005.1 Candidatus Xenobia bacterium
CCGCTGGCGCCGCCGCCACCAGATCCAGCACCGGATGCTTCCCGACCCCCACCACCCGCGCCAGCACCCCCACCGCCGCGCCACTCTGCAACTGGAACGAGCCTTGATGCACGGCCACCTCGGCCGCATCCTGTCCGATACGGAAGGAGAACGCCAGGTGCCCACCGTGCCATGACACCGTATCGACCATGCCCCGCCACTCCACCACCTGGCCGACCGCCCTTGGCCCCGCCGAGCGCAGCACAGGCAGAGTGAGGTCGTGACGCACCACGGTATGAGCCCTTACCTGGCGGTACCCGTCCGCGGGTTGCCCGACGGCCATGACCGTGCACAACAAGAACGCCAGGACGAATCTCATGTGAGGCCCCTCAACCCGCGCACGCCCCCGCGGGTTCCCTACTGGCTGTCCCGGCTGACCCCGGCGCCCAGGAGCGCGCCCAGTCCGGGACCGACCAGCGCCGTCGCGGTAAACCCGGGCGCGACATGGCCCATGCATGCCCATGTCAGCGCCCATGTCGCCAGCCCCATGGCCAGACCGCAGAGGGCCCCCAGCGCGGCTGCCCGGCCTGTCCGTCCCAGGGCGGGGTAGTCCGGCCCTCCCACGGCGACGGCCGTGGCCGTCAAAAGCCCCAGGATCGGCAGATAACTCCCCGCCGTGCGCACCACCCCATGCCCATAGCGAGTAAGGCTGAAAGCCGCCCACTGGTGTCCAATCGGGTCCCACCAAGCCGTGAACAGGCCCAACGCCAGCGCGGGCACCGCGCCTAGCACCAGCGCGACCGGCACACAACGCAGCACGTCACCCAGCGTCTTCAACGCCCACCTGGCCACATGCTCAGTTTTCCGCCCTTCGTGCGCAAGGTCCTATAGCACTGAAGGACCACCCCGCCCCGAAGAGAAGTCCGGGGCGTCGAGCGATCGACCAGCCTCTGAAGGGACGATTTGCTACTTGGAAAGCAAGACCATCACCGCGCCCCTCGTTGATCCTTCTGGTCCCCATCGCACCCGTCCGCTACGCAAGATCTACGTCCTGGACACCAGCGTCCTCCTCCACCGTCCCCAGTCCCTGTTCTCGTTCGAAACCCACACGGTGGTGATCCCTATCGTCGTCCTCGACGAACTGGATCAGTTCAAGCGCGGCTCCCTCGAAATCAACCGCAACGCTCGGCACGTCATCAGCTTTATCGACCGGCTCCGAGAGAAAGGGCCTATCGATCAGGGGGTGAAGCTGCGGGATGGGGGCCGGCTGGTCATCGAACTGGTCGACCGCAAGGACGTCGACCTCCTGCCGGCCGGATTCGAAACGAGCAACGACAACCGCATCCTGGCTTCAGCCATGAGCCTCAAGCGGGCTCACCCCCGCAAGCGGGTCATCGTCGTATCGAAAGACATCAACATGCGGGTCAAGGCCGACGCCATGGGCCTCGACGCCGAAGATTACCGGGCCGACAAGATCCAGGTCAACGAGCTCTATACGGGGCAGACCGAGCTGGACGTTCCATCCGATACCATCGATCGCATGTATGAAAGCAAAGAGTTGGACCTGTCCGTCCTCAAGCCCCAGCTCAACGGCCACCGCTTCTTTCCCAACGAGTTCTTTACCTTGCGCAATCAAGGCAGCCCGAATCACACTGCGCTGGCCCGCTTCGACGCCGATAAATCGGTATTGTCCCTGGTGCGTGAGCAGAAGGGCGACATCTGGGGCATCCGACCGCTCAATCGGGAGCAGCGGTTCGCCATGGAGCTGCTGCTGGACGACCGCATCAAGCTGGTAACCCTGTCGGGCAAGGCCGGTACGGGCAAGACCATCCTGGCGCTCGCGGCCGGCCTCAACAAGGTACTCAACGACAAGACGTATCGGCGGCTGGCGGTGTATCGACCGGTGGTGCCCATGGGCAACGACATCGGCTATCTCCCGGGCACCGAGCAAGAGAAGCTGACGCCTTGGATGCAGCCGATCTTCGACAACCTGGAGTACCTCCTCGAAGGCCAGCACGGCATCCAGACTCGGGGCGGCGGGAGCGGCAAGGAAGCCCGCATGCAGTATCTGCTGGACTCGGGTGCCCTGGAGATTCGAGCCCTCACCTATATTCGCGGACGCAGCCTGCCCCATCAGTTCATGATCATCGACGAGGCGCAAAACCTGACCCCACACGAGATCAAGACCATCGTCACCCGGGCGGGCGAGGGCACCAAGCTGGTGGTGAGCGGCGATCCGTATCAGATCGACCACCCATATCTCGACTTCACCAGCAACGGCCTCACCCACCTGGTGGAGAAATTCAAAGGCCACGCCATCGCCGGTCACGTGACGCTGTCGAAAGGCGAGCGTTCGGAACTGGCGGAAGTCGCGGCCTCGCTGTTGGACTAGACCACGAAGGTGCGATGGCTTCGCGCCTTTGTGGTTTCAGTAGTCGTTATCGGCCCAGGGCATGGGCCAGGGGTTTGTTGAGAGCTCTGTTGAATTCAGCCAGCGCGGCAATGGCCGTCACGATGGCCAGGCAGCCGTAGACGACGTGCTGCCAGTGCAGCATGGAACTGCTGCTGAAGGCTGCAGAAATCCACAGCCAAATGCCTGCCAAAACGTTGATCCATTCTGCTCGAGCGGCAGAAAACAGATCGACCAGGGCGATGACAGCCAATACGATACCGACGATGACGTCGCTGGCCATTTCACCCGTGCTTACCGATTGACTGACGAAGGGTGTGATAATAACGGCGATACCCAGGGCAAAGTTTACCCAAGGGGTATAAATGCCGCGTTCGATGGTCCTTTCTTCCGGCATGACTCCAGCTCCTTTCTTGAGGCGTTCAGATACCTCGCGGCATCTACTAATTTCATTATACCCATCCAACCAATGTTCGATAGCTCAGCTTTGGGAATCGATAAGGCGAGCGATGCCGTCGTAGGCGTGATCCAGACCGGTCTGCAGAGCCTCCCGATTACCCGATAAAACCAGACTCCACTGAGCCATGGCCTGGCGCAAGCTGTGCAGACCCTGCTCGAAGAGTGCGGCATTGAGACCCTCCGGGTGTGCCTGCACCTGACTACGGGCCTCTTCTATACGCGCCGTGAATTCAACGATGGCCTCGGCCAGTGCGTCAGCGCTCCCGTCCCCGTCCAGGAAGGCCTGGGCCACGCTGACGATGTGTTCGATAGTCACCGCCATGACTCGCCGATCCCGGCCAGCCCGTTCCTCCAGATGCCGGCGGGCCTCGCCAATATCCCACAGGACCTCGCTCATGCGGCGGGTGGTGGCTGAGACGGCCGCAGGGCCCTGCTCGACCGACGCGGGCAGGGCCGCAAGAAGTCGGTCCAGCAACCCGCAGAGCCTGTCTAGACGGGAGAGGATCGGCCGCAGGGCGGGAGACGGGGGGCCGTCTTCGACCACGCTCTGCCGAATAGTCTCTAGATCACGACGGACCCCGGCGGTCAGATCGTCCACCGGAGCTCTCTGCCAGGCGGCCCGAAGGAGCTCGTTCAGCGCCGGCCACGAAGTCCATTCTGCCCGCGCCGTGGCTGCCGTCACGACGGCCTGGGCCGCTTCCAAGAGACCCTCCAGAGGCGCCGGCTGCCGTTGCGCCAAGACTGCCAGGGACGACCACGCCTGCCGTTCCGCCGCCGATGGAGCCTCTTGGGTCATGCGGCCGGCCGTCTCGAGCAGGCGCTCCACGAACCAGACCTGGCCCTCCCCTTCGTGACAGGCGAGGTTCACCATCGACAGACCGCTCGGGCCCACCGCCACAGCCGCTTCGGCTTGAGCCCGGTCAGACCACCGCACGGCGTCCATCACCTCGGCTCGAAAGGCGCCCGCCGTGTCGACCGACAATCGGTCCAGGAACCCATCGGCCCGTTGGGCCGCCTGGGCCACCTGCTCCAGTTCGAAGGTGCACAAGGCTGCCGCGCCCGGCTTCAACGCCTCCACCCGCCGGCGCGTCTCGCTCTCGGCCTGCGACAGTTCCAGA
Source organism: Candidatus Xenobia bacterium (assembly GCA_036501005.1). GTDB lineage: Bacteria > Vulcanimicrobiota > Xenobia > RGZZ01 > DASYBA01 > DASYBA01. Next base: position 3,967 of record DASYBA010000172.1, read on the forward strand.
CGAGCCGCATGGACAGACCTGCCCTGCCCCATGGTTTCCAGCAGCCGTTCGCACCCTTCGAACACCTGGCACCTCTTCGTGCCGGGCCAACCGGCTCCCTGGCCTGCGCGGCCCGGAAGGTTTCCTGCCGGGTGATAATAATTCCAGCCAGGCGGGTAAAACAAGAGATGATGTCTTCCAAGGCGATCCTCATCGTAGACGACAACCGCGACCTTCGTCTCTTGATGGAACGAGTGGTCGGGCGGGCCGGCTATCCGGTGCTGCACGCGGTCAATGGGTTGTCGGCCATGCGCCTCATCAACGATCGACCGTACGATATCGGAATCGTCATCTGCGACGTCATCCTGCCGGACATCCACGGGGCCAACCTGCTGGACTCGCTCAATGCCCTGCGGCCTGGGGTGCAAGGCGTTCTCATCACCGGCGATCCAGATGCAGTGCCCTCCGACTGTCTTTGGGACGTGCTGGTGAAACCGTTTCCCATGGCAGAGCTGCTGCGCTACATCCGCGCCTTGGAGCACGAGCAGCCGACGCTCGAGGCTGAGCCGGCCTCGGTCGAATCGAGTTTGCAGCCGAACGCCTGACCTTGTCCGCGAGGTGAGGCCGGGCCTCACTTGGGGAGGACTCGACCGGGTGGGGTCGAACGAGACTCGTGTTCACTGCAGGGGCTCCGGCACATAAAGCGGAGGCGCCTCCTGACAGTCAGGAGGGATGATGGCGTATCGCCCGTGCAAGTTTCGCAGTTCGCAACTGGGCATTTTCCAATGCGAAAAGCACCAGTTCATGCACACCAGCCAGGACCATTACCAGGAGCTGTACTCCTTCTGCGAGGCGACGGTGCCAGACCGATTCTGCACCTACGTCGACTTCGGTTTCAGCATGGAGGGCGACAAGCCCCGAATCTTCATCAACTGCACGCATCCCTATCAGTCTCGGCCGCTGGAGAGCTTTAAAGACTGCCTCGAAAGCTGCGACTATTTCGATAAAGAGGGCGATTCGCTGGGCTAGCCTACCGACCAGGGTGACGGATAGCACAAAAAGGCGCACACCTGGCGCCTTTTTGCTTTAACTGTCTGGTCGGACGGTCTCCTACCGCCGGCGACGCTTGCGGGCCGCCTCGGCAGACTTCAACCGACGCTTGTCACGGTTGGACATGTGGTGCTCACGGTGCTTCAGTTCACGCAAAATGCCCGCTTGCGCCACATCCCGTTTGAAGCGTTTGAGGGTACTTTCAAAGTCTTCTCCGGGGCGTGGTACGATCTCCAAGTCCATTCCTACTTTCTATGTTTTGAATTGTTTTTGTGCCCGAACGCAAAGGCTCGCGCATAGTGTGCCTAGGCATTGAAACACATTTTCAGGGGGTCGTCAAGTTACTCGACGACCCACGACTCCGGACCCCGCAACAGAGCAGCCAGATCGCCATTTCCTTGCTTCGCCCGAGCGGCTTCCTCCTGGTCGTGCACGACGCCGTCATACGTCGGCTTGTCCACGTTGCGGAAGACGCCGAGGGGCACCGGGAAGTGCGGCCGTCGCATACGGGTGAGCATGTACGCCAGCGTGGGGTTTTCAACAGACTCGTCGTGCACCAGCAGATCGGCCTCGGTAATGCCGTCCTTGCCGATTTCCACCACCTCCGGGGCCAGCCCCTTGATGCGGATGCCCTTGTTGCGGTCCTTGCCGAAGATCAGCGGCTTGCCGTGCTCGAGGGCGACGGTACTGTCCGCCTTGGTCTCCTTCTCGGTGAGGCCGGCGAAGGCCCCGTCATTGAAGATGTTGCAGTTCTGGTAGATCTCCACGAAGGCCGTACCCTTGTGCTGGGCGGCTCGCTTGAGCACCATCTGCAGATGCTTGGCGTCGACGTCTACGCTGCGAGCCACAAACGTGGCCTCCGCCGCCAAAGACACACTCAAGGGCCAGATGGGCTGGTCGGGGGCCCCCATGGGCGTCGACTTGGTGATCTTGCCCTGCTCCGAGGTGGGCGAGTACTGCCCCTTGGTCAACCCGTAGATCTGGTTGTTGAACAGCAGAATCTTGATGTCCAGGTTGCGCCTCAGGACGTGCAGGAAGTGGTTGCCGCCGATGCTGAGGCCGTCGCCGTCTCCGGTGATGACCCAGACGGACAGGTCGGGCCGACTGACCTTCAGGCCCGTGGCCAGCGTCGGGGCCCGGCCGTGGATGGAGTGGAAGCCGTACGTGTTCATGTAGTACGGAAAACGGCTGGAGCAGCCGATACCCGAGACCACGACGAACTTCTCGCGGGGAATGCCCAGGGTGGGAAAGACGTTTTGCACCTGGGCCAGGATGGAATAGTCGCCGCAGCCGGGACACCAGCGCACGTCCTGGTCGGTAGCAAAGTCCTTGCGGGTCAGGGTCGGGGTCGTCGTGGTGGTGCTCATTTCAGTTCCTCCAGCAGGGCCTCGACGCCGCGTCGCACTTCTTCGACTCGGAACGGCTTGCCCTGGATCTTGTTCAGCCCGCGGGCATCGACCAGGAATTCGGCCCGCAACATCTTGACCAGTTGGCCCAGGTTCATCTCCGGCACCAGCACCCGGTCGTACCGCTTCAGCAGCTCACCCAGGTTGGCCGGGAACGGGTTCAGGTGGCGCAGGTGGAGATGGGCCACGGTGTGCCCCTTGGCCTGCAGGTCTCGGACCGCCGTGTTGATGGCCCCGTACGTGGAACCCCAGCCGATGACCAGGACCTTGCCCTGGTTCGGGCCCATGACCGTCGCCGGCGGCAGATCCCGGGCGATGCCGGCCACTTTGGCGGCCCGCAGCTTGCACATCTTCTCGTGGTTCTGGGGGTCGTAGCTGACGTTGCCGGTGACGTCTTCCTTCTCCAGGCCGCCGATGCGGTGCTCGAGGCCGGCCGTGCCAGGGCGGACCCAGGGCCGAGCCAGCTTGTCGTCGCGCATGAACGGGTGGAAGTTCTCGACCTCGGTGCGGAAGCGCACCGCGATCCTGGGCAACGACTCAATGTCCGGAATCTTCCATGGCTCGGCGCCGTTGGCTAGATAGCCGTCAGACAGGAAGATGACGGGCGTCATGTAGGTGACGGCGATGCGCACGGCCTCGATGGCGGTATCGAAGCAGTCCGACGGACTACTGGCCGCCAGCACCGGGACCGGGCACTCACCGTTGCGGCCGTACATGGACTGCAGGAGGTCGGCCTGTTCCGTCTTGGTCGGCAGACCCGTGCTGGGCCCGCCTCGCTGGATGTTGCAGATGATGAGGGGCAGCTCCGTGACGACCGCCAGCCCGACCGCTTCGGACTTGAGGCAAAGGCCGGGCCCGGAGGTCGACGTGACCCCCAGGTTGCCGCCAAACGCGGCGCCGATGGCGGCGCCGATGGCCGCAATCTCGTCTTCGGCCTGGAACGTCTGCACGCCGAAGTGCTTGTAGCGAGACAGTTCGTGCAGGATGTCGCTGGCCGGCGTGATGGGGTAGCTGCCCAGAAAGAGCCTGAGCCCGCTCAACTGCGACGCCGCAATGAGCCCCAGGGCCAGCGCCATGTTCCCGGAGATGCTCCGGTAGCGCCCGGCCGGGATGACCGCCCTCTCGACGACGAAGTGGGAGTGGAAGATCTCCGTCGTATCGCCGAAATTGTAGCCCGCCTCGAGCGCCTTGACGTTGGCTTCGACGATTTCGGGCCGCTTGGCGAACTTCGACTGGATCCAGCCCCGGGTCGATTCCATGGGCCGGGAGAAGAGCCAGAAAAGCAGCCCCAGGGCGAAGAAGTTCTTGCACCGGCCGACCTCTTTCGAACTGAGCGGCGAGCCCTCGAGGGCATTGCGGGTCAGTTTCGTAATGTCGACTTTGAACACCTGATAGGCGCTGAGCGTGTCGTCTTCCAGGGGATTGGCCGTGTAACCGGCCTTCTGCAGGTCCCGGTCGCCGAACTCGCCCGTGTTGACGATGAGGATGCCGTTCGACTTCAGGTCCTTGACGTTGGCCCGCAAGGCGGCGGGATTGAAGGCCACCAGCACGTCCGGCTGATCGCCCGGCGTCTGCACCGCGTGGCTGGAAAAGCAGATCTGGAAGCCGCTGACGCCGGCCAGCGTCCCGGCCGGCGCCCGAATCTCGGCCGGAAAGTCTGGCAGCGTGGCCAGATCGTTGCCGGCCACCGCGGTGCTGACCGTGAACTGATCGCCGGTCACCTGAATGCCGTCGCCGGAGTCGCCACACAACCGAACCGTCACCGAATCGAGGTGATCGACCGGGTGGAGGTGGGCGGAAGGTGCTTGCATCGTCATATCGTTTTTTCAGTACGACGAACCTGTGCCCGTTCGTCGCTCTCCTGCACAAACTAGGACGGCGGCTCGGCCCCCATCGGGCGGTTTCTGCACCGTCTCGAAATCCAGCGCCACCAGTCCGGACCGCCTATTCTTCGGCACCCATCTTTCCCCTCTCAGAAGGGCAGCGTAGTCTGCGGCGGTGGATACCACAAGCGGCCACCCTCGACATGGGCGAAGGGCGGCAGCCGGTGGAGCCTCACGTGCGCCGCGTCAAGAATGTCCGTCACCTCGTGTCCGGCCACGGTCAACGCATCGGCAATCAACCCACGATGGCATTGCCACAGCATGGCCTCGGCGCACATCACCGCGTCGCCCGGCTGCACCTCCGCCAGTGCCTCTCGGAAGGCGGCGCTTTGCATGTAGTCGGCATAGTTTCGAAAGGACTCATTTTCCCACCCGCGGTTGTCGACGGGCGATTCCTGCCGACCCCGCCGGCCACCCAGCGCGGCGAGCCAGACATATCGAATGTCCCCCAGGCTCTCGGCCAGCAGGTCCCGGTTGAACCATGGAAAGCGCCGCGAAGATGGAAATCGGCGGACGTCGACGATCCGCTCGACGTCGTTGTCTCGCAACAAGGACACCAGCGCCTGCAGGCTCCGGCTGGAGTGTCCGACCGTGTAGATCACGGCTCCGGCTCTTCCTCCACCTGGCGGGTGACGGCCGGGTCGACCAGCGTCTCGAAGTCGGGGCTGCCCGCCATGGGATGCTTGTCCAGGCGGGCTCTATCGGCTGGCATGAGCAGGCTGGGACCGCCCTCCAGATCGAGCACGACGTAGCGTCCCCCGACCGATCCATAGCCCGTTCGCACCTTGACGACGGACTTCTCCAGGAGTTCGCCCAGCGTGATGACCTCGCCCTCAATGGCCTCCGGCTCGAGGTCGTCTGGAATGTCGGCCACGAAATCTTCAAAGTCGGTCCAGTAGTCGTCCCACTCGTGGTCGCCAAACGGCACCAGCAGGTCGATGGGGACGTCCAGCGCCCACCGGTTTGAAAAAACGAATCGCACCATGTCCTCGGGCTCGACGAGGCTGGAGTGGATCTCATCGATGCGAGCCCCCAGCAGGGTCTTCAGTTCACGGGCCATGGGTGGGGTTTTCCTGGTGGCCCGCCAGGAGCCTGCAGGACGACCTGCGAAATGCACCGCCCCGAGAGCCTGTCTGAAAACCCCCGCCGGGCGGATGCTTGCTCATGCGGCCCCCTCCGTCGTTGCCGAGGTGCGCTCCTCATTTACATACAGCCAAGTATGCGCATTACGGTGCTCCTCGGCGCCTAGGATGGGTCTCGCCTGAGCGGCGCCTCCGCCTCGCCAGGGGTTTCCAAACAGGCTCTTACTGGACGAAAGGAGTTTCAAGCGTGGTCAAGATAACCGCCGGGAAGTTCAACGGGATGCAGAAGGTCTCGGACCGGAAAGGCGTCATCCGGGCTGCCGCCATGGATCAGCGCGGGTCCTTGCGCAAGGACATCGCCAAGCACAAGGGCGTCGACCCGAATGAAATCACCGCTGCCATGATGAGCGAGTTCAAGGTGGCGGTGTCCAAGGCGCTCACCCCCCACGCCTCCGCCATCCTGCTCGATCCGGAGTTCGGCCTGGACGCGGTGCGGGCCCGCCACAAGCAGGCTGGCGTGCTGCTGGCCTACGAAACGACCGGCTACGATCAGAGCACGCCGGGCCGGGTGCCGCTCCTGATTCCCACCATGACGGTGCAGAAGCTCATGGCAGATGGCGCCGACTGCATCAAGATCCTGCTCTACTACACGCCCTACGAGAAAGCCGAAGTCAACGATCTCAAGCACGCCTGGGTCGAGCGTATCGGATGTGAGTGCGCCTATCGAGACATCCCGTTCTTCCTCGAGTTCGTGGGCTACGACGAGCAGGGCAAGGGTGAAGACAACGTCGATTTCGCCAAGAGAAAGCCCGACATCGTCATGAAGAGCATGCAGGAGTTCTCCAAGCCTCGCTATGGCGTCGACGTGCTCAAGGTCGAGGTGCCCGTCAACATGAAGTTCGTGGAGGGCACTGGAGCCTACAAGGGCGACAAGGCCTACAGCCGGGACGAGGCCAAGAAATGGTTTCAGCAGGCCGCGCAAGCCGCCGGGAAGCCGTTCATCTACCTGTCGGCCGGCGTCACTGACGAGGTGTTCCGGGAGACCATCGAACTGGCGCACGACGCCGGCACGAATTTCTCCGGCGTGCTGTGCGGGCGGGCCACCTGGCTGGCCGGCGTGTCCATCTACGCCAAGGAGGGCCTGGCCGCGTTCGACAAGTGGGTCAACGACCGGGGCGTGCGCAACATCCAGATGCTCAACGAGGTGCTGGACAAGTCCGCCCACCCGTGGTACGAGAAGTACGGCGGCAAGGACCAGGTGCAGGTCGTCGACCTGGCGGGCAATCCGGCCAAGGTGGCGGTGGGCTGACGACCCCCGATCCTCGCCTCGAGGTCCTGGAGCTTCTTCGTCGGTACGGCTGGAACACGACGTCGTTCCAGGTGCTCGAGGCGGGCTATCATTACTGGTTCACCGGCGATCGTGCGGCGGCCATCGCTTATTTCGATACTGGGGCCTGGTGGGTGGCGGCCGGTGCCCCCATCTGCGACGACCAGCGGTTGGCCTCGGTGACCCAGGCGTTTCTGCAGGCCGGGCAGGCCGAGGGCCGCCGGGTGTCGTTCTTCGGGTCCACCCGCCGTCTGGTGCAGGCCCTCGCCCACTGGGATCACCTGCTGGTGGGCCTGGAAGCGTGCTGGAATCCCTCCACGTGGTCGACCGACGCGGCCGTGCGCTCGCAGGTGCGATCGCAGACCCGGCGGTCGGCCCGCAAGGGGGTCGTCATCCGCACCGCCGACCCGGGAGAATTGGATGACCAGACCGTCGGCCGGGCCGAAGCCGAGCGCCTCATGCACCAGTGGCTGCGGGGGCGGAACATGGCGCCCCTCGGCTTTCTGGCCCGCCTGGACCCCTTTACCTTGTCCCGCGAGCGACGCTACTTCCTGGCGCATCAACAGGGTCGGCTGGTGGGCCTCCTGGCGGCGGTCCCGGTCTACACCCGCAAGGGGTGGTTTCTGGAACACCTGGTGGTCGAGCCCCGAGCCCCGCACGGCACCAGCGAGGCCCTCATCGATGCGGCCATGGTCGCGCTCGAGATGGACGGAGCCACGTTCGCCTCCATGGGCATGGTGGCCCTGGCCGGGGTAGGCGAGTCGGCGGAAGATGCCGACGGCCATCCCGTGCTCCGCTTTCTGCTTCGCAACTGCTATCACTCCCTGAACTGGCTGTACGGCTTCCAGGGGTTGCGCTCGTTTCGCAGCAAGTTCAAGCCCCGCATGTGGGAGCCGGTCTACCTGCTGGCCCCGGACCGCATCGGCCCCACCACGCTGCTGGCGGTGCTGGATGCCTTTGCGGGCGGCCACATGGGCCGCTTTGTGGCGATCACCGGGCATCGGATCCTGAACCGGGGCCTCTCCCGGGTGCCCGGGTGGATGTGGCCGCGGGCCGCGCAAGCCCTGAGCGCCCTCCTCCTGCCCTGGATCGGCGTCCTGCTGTGGGTGGACGGCCAGCGATGGTTCGGCTGCGACTGGCTGGGTCAGGCATGGGCCGGCTTCGACCTGCTGGTCGCCGGCCTGTTCGCCATCCTGGCCTGGGGGCTCCAGCACAAAGCCGACTTCACCCGGATCCTGACCCGCCTGCTCCTCGGCATGGTCCTGACCGACGCCTGGCTGACCACCTCGCAGGCGGTGCTGTACCACGGAGGCGGCCCGTACAATTGGTTCGAAGAGATGGGGCGCTGGGCCGCGGTCGGCGCACCCTGGTTCGCGGTCGTGTTCATCTTTCTCTTGCAGGTCGCCAATTGAATCTGTTAACGCCCGGTTAACCACGGGGGCGGGTCAGTCCGTCATAATCGATGAGCATGACAGACTCCGTCATCTCCCCCATCCGATCATCCACTCCGGGGACAACCCCGGTACGGCCGCGCCCGGCCAGCAGCGCGACCGACACCTTTTCTCCCGGCGTCGCCGCCGATCCCAGCCTCAAGCGGCTGCCTCCCCTGCCCAAAGCCCCCCCGCCGGCCTCCCCGACCACGGCCTTCACGAAGGTGCTGCGAGACAACTTTTCCCGCTGGTCGCAGGGCAAGGCGATGATCACCCCTCTCGACGTCTACCGCGAGCTGGGCAACCCCGCCAACACGGGCGATGCCGCCGCGGGGGTCGCCGTGCTGGCCTGGCTATCGGACAGTTGCGACCACGGGGCCCCGGTGAACCTCGACACCATCAAGGCCTACGAAGCTTCCGGCAAGACCGATTGGGACGATACGTTCCAGCAGGCCAAAGGCAATCTGCAGGCCCAGTCGCCCGATCTCATGCCCTCCGGCAAACCCGAGCTGGACGACCTGGCGCAAGGCTGGTTGAGCGACTGCTTCGACATGTCCGCCATCGGCGCCATGATCGCCCTCCACCCCGACCAGGTGTTCAAGATGGTGAGCCGCACCGACGACGGCTACATGGTGACCTTCCCCGGCTGGAAAGAGCCTCAGCACGTCGTGCTGACGGACGCGGAACAGGCGTACTTCGGCACCGGCCAGCCCAAGGGCCGGCTGCAGATGGTGCTGGAGAAAGCGGCCGCCCAGATCCAGGTCGAACGGGCCCGGGCGGCGGGCGACACGCAAGATTTCGGCGACCCGCTCTACGCGTTGTCCGCGATTCCAGGCTACCCCTCCAACGGCATCACCTTGATGACGGGGCACCAGGCCGTCACCTGCGGGATTCGTGCGACCGGGCCCAACCCCACGCCGGCGCAGAGTGATACGGTCCTGTCCCACCTGCGCCAGGACCTGTCGGACTACCAGGGCCACAGTCTCATGGTCGCCACCAGCGACGACGTCTACTTTGGCGGCCGCCACGA
>DASYBA010000173.1:0-6870 GCA_036501005.1 Candidatus Xenobia bacterium
CGGTGGCGGATCCGTGGGCCAGCGCCGCCCCCTGGCGGGCGGCCGCCGCCGACAAAATCGCGTCCAGTTGCATGCGCCGGATGGCCAGGATGTTGGCTCGCAGGTGCACGGAGAACTGTCGGGTGCTATACACGTGGGCCTGCCCGATGGGAAAGGCGCGACCCTTGACGGTCTCCAGCAGGTCAAGCCGTTGCAAGGCTCGGAAGCTATCCTCCACCAGGGCATCACCGCACGGCTTGTCGCGGGGGTAGCGCTCCTTTTCCAGCAGCAGCACCGCTCGGCCGCGCCGGCTCAGCTCGATGGCGGCCGCACAACCGGCCGGCCCGCCCCCCACCACCAGCACGTCCCAGGTGCGGTCAGGGAGCCTTGCTACCTCCACCTGCTCCGAGTTCATCGGCAGAAGCGTTGGACACCGGCCTCGGCTTTTCCCTCGGCCACAGCATGGCAACCAGCGCCAGGACGATGGCCGTCCCCGAGATAGGGAAGGCGAAGAGCCAGTAAGGCACAAGCTGAACCACCGCCTGATGGTGACCGGCCGACACCCGGAAGGCTCGCAACAGCCCGTAGGCTCGATACATGGGGGTCTCGACGCCGTCCAGCTCACAGCGCCACCCGGGGTAGAAGACCTCGGAGGTGATGACGATGCCGTCTTTAGGCATGTCGATGCTGTATTCAATACGGTCTGGGGTGTAGGAGATGAAGTGAATGTCTGCTTGAATAGCCTCCGGAGGTGCATTGGCAGGCAAGCCCGGTATCGGGTTTTCCAGCAGCACCACCTGGTGTGCGTCGACCAGGTTGTGACTCAACTTGCTCAACTCGCTGCTGCGGTCCATGATCGTGGTCCCACCGACCGCCCAGCCCGGCCCGAACCCGCCCGACACCTTCTCCAAGACGTCTCGGCGGTTCTGGCCGCCCATCCCCCAGCGCATGTCGAGCATGGACAGCATGGGGTTGTGCTGCAGGGGGTTCTGGGTGAAGAAGCCGTCATGCTCGAGGAGTCCGAGCTGCTGCTTGTTATTGGGCGGCGTGCCCGAGGCGGAGGTCACTAGGTACTCCATGGTCTCCTGCAGCATGAGCGGATTGGACCCCTGGATGTTGCGGGCATGGACCACCGGTGCCCACTCCCCATACAGAAAATTCTGCCCGTTCTCCGTATCGGTCATGCCGCGGCCCGCGGCTGGATCGGTCGGCAATTCGGTCAGCAGCGGAACGGCCGAATAAATCTTGTCGTCGGGCGTATACCGCATGTATTGAACCGCGAACAGACCCAATTCGGCCATGGACAAAAGGACGATCAACGCCGAGCCCAGGCGTGGGAAACGGAGGGTGGACCCCGCCGCGGCCCAGAACAGCACGACGGTGACCGTGGCCACCGCGAGGTGGATGGGCAAACCGCCCCGCATTTTGATCACGAAGACATAGACCATGGCTGCCGCGACCAGGGCGGTAAGGCCCATCATCCGGGGACGGCCGGCGCGCAACCCATCCAGCCCGAACGCGGCCAGCGCGGCCAGAGCGCCAGTGGCGAGGAGAAACCATCGGGCCGGCACGCGGAACCAGTTGAAGCCGGGCAGCACGTTGATGCAGATCTCCAAGAGGGGCGTGTGCAATCCGTACGCCAGCATGGTGGCGATGACGAGGAGCGCGACGCAATAGATCCATTGGACCGAAGCCCGCCCGGCCCCGCGCCATTGGCCCAGCCCCAAAAATGCGAGCAGCAGCGGTACCACGCCAACATAGGGCGTGACTTCGTGGAAGTTGTAGGCGGGCTGGGGCACAATCGCCGGATTGCCGACCGCATACGGCACCAGGAAGCGCCACCACTGGTTCGGATTGAGCGGGGTGCCCGTAGCGAACTCGAGGCTGCGAGCGGTGCCCCGCATGGCCTGGCCGAACAGCTCGATACTGGCGAGGAGCTGGGGGAGGATGAAGATCAGGGCGAGCACGACGGCCAGCAAGAAGGCTCTCCAGTAGGCCCAGCCCGCCTTCCAGCCGCGCACCACCAGGTAGGGAAACCACCCCCAGGACGAGATGAACAAGATCTGCGGAGAACCCGCCAGCAGAGCCTGGCCCACGTAGAAAGCCGCCAGCATGGTCTCGCGACGGTCGGGTCGCTGCCGCAGCCGTTCGATGGTCAAGAGCCCGGCCGGCATCCAGGCGCAGCCCGTCAAGACAACGGTCTGGCTCGCATGCAAGATGAGGTATGCCGACAGGCTGAAGGTGATGCCCCCGAGCGCGGCCGCGGGCCTGGACCGGTCGAGGAGGCGAAGCCACCGGTAGGTGAAGATGGCCGCGAGGGCCAGGTGGGCGACGGTGAAGAAGACCAGGGCCGCCGGGGTCTTCCAGAAGAAAAAGATCCAGTTGAGGGGGTAGAGGATCTGCTTTTGCACGTCGGCCAGCATGGGAATGCCGGAGAACTCCCACGGATTCCACAACGGAAAAAGGCCGTGCTGGCCAAAGGTGTGATACAGGCACGCCTTCCACGGATAGAAATAGTAGGAGAAGTCGTCATAGGTGAAGGTGAGGGCATGAAATACGCGGGCGTAGAGCAGGACGCTGACGGGGAACGCCAGCAGCGCCGCCCAGGTCCAGAGCCTTGCCATCCGGTCGGTCACCAGCACCCCCGCAGGTTCGCTTTGCCGGCATGGGCTCCTCTGGACACGGCGCGGCATAGTCGTGATTTCCGTAGTCCGTGTTGATGGGCATGCCAACTTTTCGATAGAGGCATGATGGTGTCAAAGCAGTGTTGCGGTTTGGTCAGCGTCCGATGGTCAAGGCGAAGCGGGGGCGGGCGATGGTGCAGTGAACACCCCAGAGGCGGGATGAGCGGCCGGGGGCAGGGTCAAGAAGCCGGGCGTCGTGCTGCTTTGAGGGATGGCCGTCGGCTCGGTGAACACGCCGTGGGGTTGATGAACAGAGGGCGGCAGGGCAAAGGTCTTTCCAGAGGCCGCGGTCGGCTCGGCAAAGATGGCCTGCAGGCTGGGCGTCGTCGCACCCGCCACCCGAGGATATCGGCTGCGGTCCGCTTCGATGATGGGACGGGAGACTCGGGCCTGGCGCTCCAGGCGTTGCACCAGGACCGGAGCCCGTTCAGCCACGATCGCGTCATCGATAGCCGGAAGCAACTCGGCGTACCCGCTCACCACTCGACGTACGTGCAGGTAGAGCGGGCCCCGACGACTGGGAAAAGCCATGGTGGGCTGAGCGCCGCGGTGGGCCACTTGCTCCACCGCTGAGAGAGCCGGCGCGCCGAACGTCTTGCGGATGGCGGGACCTGTCCACAGGCCCATCCGCAGGCTGGCTGGATGGCGGTCGGTGGGTTGAGACCTGGACCCCAGCAGGTCGTATCGAATGAGCACCTGCCGATGCTGCCGGTAGAATTCGCAGCGGGATTTGTCCGTCACTTCGCGGAGGACTAGCTTGCGCAAGAGCATGTTCGCCTGCAGGTGACGCACCGCGATGCGATACAGCGCGGGCTGGACGATCTGTCCAGACAGGCGACGCAGCATCAGCAGATCCGCGGAGTCGTCAACGACAAGATGCAGTCGCTGTGCCTCCTGCTGGATGACCATGTCATCCAAAAGCCAGTGGACCGCCTCACTGCCGTGTTTCCAAGCCAACTGGGTGTCGACGTCGTACAACGTCATGGGCTCGCCGTTGACCTCCATGACGTTGGGTGGCGGGGTCAGGACCGCGGTGGCCGAGGCGACCACCTCCCGAGCCGCTTCTACCTCGGCCCGGCGTCCCAGCCAGCCGTGGCGACGGCTATAAGCGGTCGCATTTTTCGTGCGTGAGCCGGCCGGAAGCTAACGTGCGATAGGGCGATAGTACCAGAGCTGCCCGGTGACGGTGCAGGTGATGGTGTCTCCATGGGTGTTGAAGGTGCCAGAGGCGAATCCCAGGCTGTTGGTCTGGACGGGTGTGCCTACGCTCTGTTCGATGATGGTGATCTGGCCGTTGCCATCGTTGGTCTGCACGATGCCGGTATGGTGAGGCGCGTCCGCGGTCTTGTTGGAGGCGCTGCCGTCGGCGTGCTGGATGCGGCGGGTCATGTGGTAGTTGCGGAACTGGATGACGTCGCCGGGCTGGACGTCCTTGAGCTGGATGGGCGTGCCCCAGACATAGTCGGTATCGGGCCCATAGCCCCCGTAGCTGCCCAGACCCCGGGCCCCCGCGCCGCGCAGGACCTGATCGACCAGGGTCGTGCACTCCCCGTCGCCGATCTGCTGACCCAGGTCAGCCTGCGCCAGGTGGACGACCTTCGCCCCCAGCGCCGTCTGCGCCACCACGGCGGCGGTCATCAACAGACCCAGTGCCCACGATGTCTGCTTCACACGTGACAGCTTCTGCCCGGGCAGGCCCATCCCCTGGATGGCTTGAATCGATGGCCCATGCCCTGTATCTGCGGCCTGCCTCCCGAGTTCGATCGATGCTGCGGTCCCTTCCTGGAGGGGACGGACTGGCCGGAGACCGCCGAGCAGCTCATGCGATCCCGCTATGCCGCTTACGTCAGAGGGGAAGTCGACTATCTCCTGGAGACCCACGACCCGTCCACCCGTGACGGGACGGATCGGGTATCTATCGAACAATGGTCGAAAAGCGCTCAATGGGACGGTCTCGAGGTCCAGTCAACCACCGCCGGCCAGGCCGGGGACGACCAGGGCAGGTCGAATTCGTCGCTCGATATAGAACTGCTGGACAGGCGCTGGAGCATCACGAGCGGTCCACGTTCCGCAAACTAGACGGCCGCTGGTATTTCAGCGACGGACAGAACGTGCCGCTTGTGCGGACCGCGGATCGTATCGGCCGCAACGACCCCTGCCCCTGCGGCAGCGGCCGCAAGCACAAGAAATGCTGCGGGCAGTAGCCGCCTCGCCATTGGCCGGTCGCTTTCTGATCTCAGGCCCGTCAGCGATATCCTGCCGCATTTCCATCGCTGACGGTGTGAAGGCCCGAGGACAGGGGCTGTGATGAAGCTAGCATGATATCATGATAGCTTGTTCGCGAGGGGGGCTCCTCGGTCGCGTGCCTGGACCGGGTAAAAACCCCCGAAAGTGCGGCCACGCCTGCATTCGTAACCCTTCAGGACCCCGCAGGGTTGCACTTCTCATCGGCCCCGGGTCTAGTGGTCTCGTTCAATCACGCCCGCCGCGACTCGGGCGCCCGCGTTGCCGGCGGGGTCCGTCTGGTCATCGTCGGGGCCCGCGTGTACCACGATGGACGTCCCCCCATGATGGAAGAGAGAATGGTCGTTCGTCCCCAGGTTCGCCCCCTCGGCCAGGGCCTCCAGGTGCCCGTTGCCCTTCGCATCCACCGTCATGTTCGACAGGTCGCCCGCGTGCATGCCCATGGGATTGTGCGACCCGTGTTGATGGTGGTCGGGGTTGAAGTGCCCACCAGAACTCTTGAAGTCCGGCCCCTGGGCCTTGCCCACGTCGTGAATGTGTACCGCGTGGATGCCCGGCTTCAGCCCATGCACCGTCAAGGCCACTTCCACGCCATCAGGCGACTCCGTGAATACGGCGTGTCCGATATGGTGCCCCGCCGCATCGACAATCTCGGCATGCGCGGTCTTGGGGCTGTCGGCCATGACCGCACCGCCCGCCAGGATCCCCGCCACAGCCACGCCCACCAGCAATTTTCGAACCATGCCATCCTCCTGTAAACCCATGGAAAAAGGGCGCACTCTTTCAACCTGCCCTTGCATCCCCCTGCAACAGCGCCTTCACCTGCGACGGAAACAGCCTCGGCTCTATGGGTTTCGCCAGCAGCCCGTCGAATCCGGCCGCCCGCACCGCCGCCAGTTCGTCCTTCATCACCGCGGCCGTCACCGCCACGATGGCCTGCGGCGGCGGGTCGGCCTGGCGCAGCACGGGCAAGAGCTCGTAGCCGCTCACATCCGGCAACCTCACTTCCATCAACACCACTTGCGGACGCAATTCGTCCCAGGCGGCCAGGGCGCTGGCCCCGCTGGAGGCGCTATGCACCACGCACCCCTGCGCCCGCAGGATGATCTCCATGAGCTTGAGACTGACGGCGTGCCCATCGATAAGCAGCACGCAGACCCCTTCCAGGAGCCCTCGAGGAATATGGCCATTCGTTCGACTGACCGCGGGCGCCGGCACAAGCGATGCGACGCCCCCAGGACGGACCACCCGAGGCAGGATGACGCTGAAGGTGCTCCCCTTCCCGACCTCGCTGGCGACCTCCACCCGGCCCTGCTGCAGCTCCACCAGTTGCCGGGTCAAGGCCAGCCCGAGGCCCGTCCCCTGCTGGCGATCGCCGTCCAGTTGCTGGAAAGCCACAAAGAGCCGCTGGAGGTCCTCCGGACGAATGCCTCGGCCCGTGTCCTCCACATCGACCCGATAGGAGTCGCTCCCGTCCGGCCGTACCCTGACTGTCACGCGCCCGCCCACCGGGGTGAACTTGACCGCATTCGACAGATAGTTGTAGACGATCTGCTTGAAGCGGGCCGGATCCACGACGACCTCGCGCACGTCCGGGTGACCCTCCACGCTGACCTTGATCTTTTTTCGCCCGGCCTGGGTCCGCACGATCTCGACCGTGTCTTGCAACAGGGGCTCCAGCTCCACCCTTTCCACCAGCACATCCATCTTGCCGGATTCGACCTTGACCAGGTCCAGCACGTCGTTGATCAAACGGAGCAGATGGCGACCGCTCGCCAGGACGTCCTGCAGGTACTCGCGGTGGGCCGGGACAGGCTCTCCCACTACCCCATCCAGCAGCACCTCGACGAATCCGAGGATGCCGTTGAGCGGCGTACGCAGCTCGTGTGACATGGAGGCGAGGAAGTCGCTCTTGGCCCGAGTGGCCACCTCGACTTTCTTGTTCTGCTCGAGCAGCTCCACG
>DASYBA010000174.1:0-4143 GCA_036501005.1 Candidatus Xenobia bacterium
CCTCGGCGTGTTCAAACGTTCATGTCTAGCATGGCCAGATGCTGGCTCGGATCGCCTGAGGAAGACCCCGCTTTGGAAAAATCAAGCTAGGACGCCACTTCAGCCCGATGCCCGAAAAATCGGCCGAGGTCCCAGTCTGACAGACGGTGGCATCCGGCACCAATCAATTGCAGAATCGAGGCCGACTGGGCATGCATCGGCTACAGTATGTCTTGGCGACATACTAACCGGATCCGTGGGGCGGAGCCTGCGATCAGGTCAGGCGGCGGGATTTTCCTCCGGCTTCAGCAGGTCGTCGATGACACAGTGCTTGAGGGTCGTGGTCATGTCCTCGAACATGTGCCCGGCCTGGATCTTGTATTCGACCTCGGGGTTCTTCTGCGCCGCCGCCACCCAGCCGATGCCGCTCTGCAGCTCGGACATCTCGTCCAGGTGCACGTGCCACAGGTCATCCAGGTTGTGCAGGAAGGCATCCCGCACGCCGTCTTTGCCGACGGCTTGGAGGCGCTGGTCCAGGGCGCCCTGCACGGCCTTGCGAATGCCATCGACGGTGGCCTTGTACCCTTTGCCGCCGTCGGTGTCCACCTTGATGCCGAAGTTCTCCTTGACCTGCTCGGCCAGCGCCACGGCGTCGTCCGAGCCGATCTTGTCGTGCGATCCCTTGAACTCCTTGGCCAGGTCGTCGACCCATTCATCGGCCCAGTCTCGCACTTCGTCCGACATGTCTTCGCCCTTTAGTACGGCCATGCGATCCTTGTAGATGCACAGGCGCTGCTGGTTCAAGACGACGTCGTACTTGGTCGTATTGGTCCGCTGATCGAAATCCCGGGCCTCGACCGCTTTCTGGGCTTTGCGAATGGCGTTCGACACGGTCTTGTTCGATATCGACTCACCGGGCTGCATGCCCATGCGCTGGACCAGCGACTTCAGGCTGTCGCCGCCGAAGAACCTCATCAGTTCGTCATCCATGGAGAGAAAGAAGCGAGTCGTACCCGGGTCGCCCTGCCGCCCCGAGCGGCCGCACAACTGCCGATCGATACGCAGCGACTCGTGGCGCTCGCTGCCGATGACGTAGAGGCCCTGGCCGGGATGATCGGCGCTCTGGATGATGGTGCCGGGTTGAGTCGGACCTGGTTGAATAAACGCTGGTGCCGAGGGCGATTGAGGTATGGCTACGGCCGGCGCAGCCTGGCTAGCGCCTGGGTAGATAAGGGTGACCTTGCCGCGCTCGAGGGCCTCAGGCTTGATTCCAGGCTCCGCGAAGCTGAATGGGATGCCCTGTTCGGACAGCCAGGTCGCCATCTTGCCCACTTGCTCCAACACCTTCGCGGGCTTCAACTGTTCGAAGGAAATCGCGACCCCCCGATCGCCTTCCTGGTAGGAAATGTTGGCGTCGACGCCCAGCTCTCGGGTGAGAACGACGGCGCGCATGGTCCGTCGGGTGTCGTCCGACGGTTGCGCGCCGGCCAGAGCATCCCGCTGCGGGGCGGGGAGGGCATCAACTTTTTGCTCCAGGCCCCGGATGAGGTTCTGTCGATACGTCTCCAGGCCCAACTGGGCGGGATCGCCAGCCTTCTGGCGCAGGGCATCAGCGTCCTTGTCCGATAGCTTCTTGACCAGGGCGTTGCACTGCTGGGTGCGGAAGTCGGCCTTCACCTCGGCTTCGACGGCCTGGTTGATGGCCGCCTGGCGGTCGACGGGCAGCTTGCTGAATTGCCCCTCCAGAGCTTTCATGCGGGCATCCATGGCAGACTGGATGAGCACGTCGCTGGCCATCTTCGTCAGCGTCATGAAGTTGAACCGATCCGGCTTGATATCGACCCCACGGCCCGCCATGTTGGTCGCGATGGTGATGGCCCCGGATTTTCCCGCGTGGGCGATGATGTCGTTTTCTGCTGACGTATTGTTCTTGACCGATTCGGCGTTGAGCAGGTTGAACGGAAGGCCGCGCTGCTTGCAGATCCTCGCCAGCTCTTCGTTCACCTCGATGGAGCGGGTGCCGACCAGCACCGACTGCCCCTCGCTGTGGAGCTTCTCGACCTGGTCGACCAGGGCCCGGTACTTGTCGGCGCGGGTCATGTAGATCTGGTCATCCAGATCCTGCCTCTGGCTGGGCTTGTTGGGCGGGATGACCCCGACCGCCAAACCGTAGAGCTGCTTCAGTTCTTCTTCCTCGGTCTTGGCCGTGCCGCTCATGCCGGCGAGCTGCGGATACTGTCGGAACAGGTTCGGATACGTGATGGACGCCATCGTCTCCGTATCGGGTTGCACCTCCACGTGTTCCTTGGCCTCGATGGCCTGATGCAGCCCCTGGGCGTAGCGACGGCCGGGGAGCACGCGCCCGGTGAACTCGTCGACGATGTTGACCCGGGACTTCGGGTCGTTGCCCATTTCCTTTTGGACGTCTGCTTCGATGGCAGCCTTGCGATCGGCCGGCAGAGCCTTGAACTTCTCGCCCATGATAGCCAACCCGTCGGCGTCGAACTGGGCCGACAGCACCGTATCGGGCACCTGGTCAGGCTTTGGATCGACGATGTCCCACCAGTCCTTGAGCGGGCACGAGGCGACGTCGGCGCCCGCGAGGACGCTGGCCAGCGTCGCCTGGGTGCGCTTCTGCGCCTCCTGTTGGACCCCGTTCTGCTCGACCGCGGGCAGGCTTTCGAACAGCTTGTGGAGCTTGGCCATGTCTCGCTGCTCCGACCACTCGGGACGCTCCTGGACGACGTAGTCCTTGTCTCGCTGGAACAGGGTGCGGGCCTTGAGGGCCGAGTCCAGGTACGGAATCTGGTCCATGTGGTTGAAGGCGGCGGACTTCAAGATGAGAGCGTTGTCTTGGGCGGGTCGTGCTTTGCGAGCCGGACCAGCCTCCGGATAGGTGACGCCGACCACGGTGACGTCATGGCCACAGGCGGTCTTGCTTTCGATATACCCACGCTTCTGGGTCTTGAGCAAATCGATATAGGCACAGGCTTCGTCCCGGCTGCCGAATTCGACGGTGACCGGACGGCCTTCCGCCTGCGCCTTGCGCACCGATGCGTCGATGTCCTTGACGTCGGACGATGCCCACAGGTCCAGGCCCACCAGTTTCTGCACCTTGTCCGTACCTTTGTCGGTGAGCGCCACCGTGCGCTTCTTGTAATCGACCTCAAAATCTTCGCCGGGCTTGAGCTGGTCCACCAGTTTTGAATAGCGGTCGCACATGTCGGTCGAAGGGTCGGTCGACTGGGCGATGATGAGCGGGGTGCGAGCCTCGTCGATGAGGATCTCGTCAACCTCGTCGACCAGGGCGAACTGCGGAGCCCGCTGCACCAGGTCTTCCGGTCGCCGGGCCATGTTGTCCCGCAGGAAGTCGAACCCCAGCGTGCTGTTGGTCAGATAGGTGACGTCGGCATTGTAGCCCTGGCGCTTTGCATCGGCCGACATGTCGTTGAGCACGACGCCCACGTTCATGCCCAGGGCCTTGAAGATGGGCGTATTGAGTCCGGCGTCGCGCTGCGCCAGGGTCTCATTGACGGTGATGACGTGGGCGCCCTTGCCGAGCAGGGCGTGCAGGTAGACCGGGGCGACGGCGGCCAGGGTCTTGCCTTCGCCCGTCCCCATTTCGGCGATCTGGCCGTGTGCCATGACGATGCCCCCCAGCATCTGGACGTCGTAGGGACGGATGCCCTGGGTCCGCACCGCGGCCTCGCGGACGGCTGCGAACGCCTCGGGCAAAACTTCCTCGATGGCTTTGCGTTGGAATTTGAGGCTCTGCTCTTCGTTCAAGCCGTCGGGCGCCTTGAGCCGCGCCTTGAACTGGTCGGTCAGCCCGCGGAGCTGGGCGTCAGACAGGGCCTGCATCTTCGGCTCCAGGTCGCTGATCTGCTGGATCGTCTTCTCCCAGGTGACGGACGCGTCGTCCTTGCCGGCCCACCCGAGCATCTTGTTTTCCATGCGATGCAGGCTGTGCAGGGAGGCAGAGAAGAGGCCGCGCTTCTTGGGCGGCGCCGGGGCTTCGACGACGGGACGGGTGACGGGAGGCTGCTCGGTGTGGGGATCTTCCAGGACGGCGATGGGTCCGAGAGCGTTACTGGCCACCGGGGCAGCTTTCGGGGCCGGGCGGGCGATGGCCGGCTGCTCGCCCAGGTCGACCAGCGTGGTCGG
>DASYBA010000175.1:0-18361 GCA_036501005.1 Candidatus Xenobia bacterium
AGGCTACGACGCGCTGAACCGCATGGGACGGGGCGGCCTCCTCATGCCCATCCAGGTGCTGCTCAGCACCCGAGATGCGTCGTCCATGCTGACCAGCTCTCATCTTGAGGAACTATCGAAGACGGTGCACGCCATGCAGCACGACCCGCAGGTGGCCTCCGTCCAGAGCCTGGTGTCGGTCGATCCGGACATGGCGCTGGACGAGTACGAGGCCAACTACCAGGACTCCGACACCCTCAAGAGTGGCATGCTGGCCGACGCTGCCCACGCCATGCTGAGCCACGCGGCAGACCGCACCTTGGTCTATGTGACGCCTGCCAACGGTCTCTCCAACGACGGCCTGCTGGACCTGGTGGAGCGACTGCGGGCCATGCCGTCGCCCCCCGATCTATCGGTCCTGGTGGGCGGGTATGGGGGGCGCCTGCTCGACCTGCGAGACGGCATGGACCGCTCCACCCCCCCCATCGTGGCCGCCATCCTGGGCCTGACCTGGCTCTCACTCTTCCTGGTGTTCCGATCGTGGCTGGTGCCTTGCAAGGCCGTGCTGATGAACCTCATGTCGGTCGGCATGGCGTTTGGCGTGCTGGTCATGAAGTTTCAATGGGGCTGGCTGGGCACGTCCCCGCCGACCGGCCGGATCTTGCTGGTGCTGCCGCTCATGCTGTTCGCCATCGTGTTCAGCCTCTCCATGGACTACGAGGTCTTCCTGGTGACACGCATCCAGGAGTACTGGCACGAGACGGGCGACAACCGGCAGGCCACCGTCCTGGGTCTCGCCCGCACGGGCCGCATGATTACCAGCGCCGCACTGGTCATGGTGCTGGTCTTCGGCTGTTTCTCGCTGGCCGACATGGTCATCGTGCAGATGCTTGGCCTGGGCCTTACCGTCGCGGTGGCCGCCGATGCGACGCTCATCCGGCTCGCGCTGGTGCCTGCCTTGATGCAACTGGCAGGACGGTGGAACTGGGTACCGGGAAAGAGGTCGTCATGAAGCTTGCTGTCTTGTTGCTGCTCTTGACCGTTACCGCCCCGGCCGACGTCCTCGCGGATTTCCACGCCCGGCTGAAGGCTGTCCATGACTACCAGGCCACGGCGGCCATCCGCTCCGACCGCGGCAACATGGTGATCGACTACCGCTGCATCCGCACCCCCGACCTGCTGGGCGCTACCCAGGGGGTGCGAACGGAGATTCTGCAGGGCGCGCATCAGGGCGCGGTCATCCTCTGGCGATCTGCCGTCAAGGATCGCATGGTGCGGGTCCAGATAGGGCAAAAGCGGGTGTGGCGGAGCGTCACTCGGCTCAAGCTGCAGGGCACGCCCATGGTGACGTCCATCCTGGACGACATCGCGTCCCACCTCGACGAGGGCAAGGTGACCGTTCAGCCTGACACCGTGACGCTGCAAGTGGGACAGGCGGTGCCTGCAGGCCCCGACGACGGGCTGGGTCGAGACCCGGAGCTGGACGCTCCGGTGGCGGCCACACCGGGACGGCTGCC
The DNA here is from genome assembly GCA_036501005.1 of Candidatus Xenobia bacterium. Classification (GTDB taxonomy): domain Bacteria; phylum Vulcanimicrobiota; class Xenobia; order RGZZ01; family DASYBA01; genus DASYBA01. The sequence goes on from DASYBA010000175.1 coordinate 1,497, forward strand.
GGCGGCCCAGGCCGAGCAAAAGAAGTGCTGGCTCTTGAAGTGTTCGCACGGCGACGAGCAAGACGAGGTGTGCCTCGACCAGGCCACCCTCATGCCGGTGCGGTGGCGGTTCTGGCGGCATGGGAAGCTGACCATCTCGGCCGACCTGTGGAGCCTGCAGCTCAACGTCTCTTCCAAGCTCGAGTAGGACCCGTCGGCGGCAGCGGGAAACTGCGGCCATGCCGCTCTTGACCCCGGGCGCCAACCGCTTCAAGCCCGTCGCCCTCTACAAGGAAGGGAAGTTCAACGTCGTCTCGCTGGTGCTGGAGCTCGCCGATCAGAAAGAGCGAGTGGCCCGACTTCTCACGCTGCCGCCCGGGGCCAGCGAGGCTGAGCTGTTGGAGGGCCTCCACCGCGAGGCCCAGATGCTCAAGGCGTTGTCGCATCCCAACCTGCCCCGCTTCGACAAAGTGGTCGAGGGGTCGGGGGGCACCTGGCTTTTGTTCCATCCCTTCACCGGCACCCCGCTGGCCCATTATCAAAACAGCCAGACCAACGTGTCGCAGACCTGGATCATGTGGTGGCTGGCCGAGCTTCTCAAAGCGCTGCAGGCCCTGCACGAGAGCACCCCGCCCATGATCGTCGGCTACCTGGACCCCAGCGACGTGCTGATCCAGGACGACCGGCTGGTCATCGCCGATCTCGGCATCTTCGAAGACGTCTTTCCTGAGGTGGCGGCCCGCCATCTGTCGCGCCACCCCCACGTCGACTTCATCGCCCCAGAGCGGCGCATGGCCGCCCAGACGCTGGTCTCTTCCGATCTTTACTCAGCGGCTGCCATCGCCTACTGGCTCTGCACGGGCCACGCCCCGGTCATTGCCGGCCCGCACGCGGAAGAACAGGTGCTGGCGGCCTTGCGAGACTACCGGCCGCAGTTGCCGGAGGAAGTCGCCCACCTCCTGTCCGAGGGCCTGGCGTTCTACCCCAGCCACCGACCGGCCAGCGCCCAGGCCATGTTGGAGCGCCTGTCGCCGTACGTGGGGCGCATGGCGGGCAAGAAAGCCCCGAGCTTCTCGGTCGCCGGCGACTCAAGCCTCAAGGCTGCCGACTCGACCCGCTCCATGAAGGCCATCCGGGAGGGGCTGGACGACAACGTCAAGACGTTGGAGAAGCCCAGGCCGGCCCCGGTGGAGGAAGCGCCGCGACCTCCCGTGTCGGCCAGACGGGAGTTCCTGGAAGACCTGCTGTGGCAGGTGCGCCGCCACCCGGTCGCAGTGGGCGTGCTTGCTGTGGGAGTGGCCCTGGGGGCCGCGGCAGGCTTGTCGCGCATCCTGCGCCCCGACCTGCCCGCCTCGCCGCCGCTCATGACGGTGACCCGGGGCAGCGTGCTGATGCGATCGCCGCATCCAACCCCGGGGCAGCCCGACTGGGTGCCCATTCGGGATGTGCCGGCCGGGGCGGTGCTGACCGTCGAGCCGGGGACGGGATCGTTGACCTTCGATCATGGCAGCACCTTGGTGATGGGGGCTGATCCGGAGATCCAGTGCCTGGGGCGAGAGCACGACGGATTGGGCCTGCAGGCCTCCCACGGCGTGCTGGACTTCCAGACGGCGGCCCTGGATACGGTTTATCTGCACCTCCCCGGCGACGCGCTGGTGACCATGCCCCCGGGCGCCGCCGTCGAGGTGGACCTCTCCCAGGGCCTGACGGCGACGCTCAAACAAGGGAGCGCCTCGGTGACCAGGCAGGGCCAGACCTCGCCCCTGCTCGTCGGGCAGGCCACCGTTCTGGTCAAGAAAACCACGCCGTTAACGTCTCGGCAAAAATAACTTGTGATCCCTGACACACTTTACAATCATTTAACAACCGTCCTATGGCGCCAGGGGTTGGAAACCGTTAAACTGAGGGTGTAGTCAATGAGGCGGGACGAGCGTACGAAACGCTGCGAAGTCTTGTAGCTACAGGTCGGCTGAAAAGTCGATCAACCATCCATACCTGGTTTCTTTCACACGCGCTACATCTGCTCTGTTTGGTGCCCGTGCCCGCTCAAGGTACGGGCATTATCATTTTCGGGCTCAGGTGGCGAGGATGTCGAGGCCGGTCAGGATGTCGGCGGCTTCCTGCTCTACCGTGCGCTGGTCGAGTTTCTTGAAGAACGGCCACCAGATGGCGGCGCACAGCACGAAGTCGCCGGCAAAGATGGGGAACGCCCGCCAGTCGCCGCCGCTGGCCAGCCACATGCTGATGGGGGTGGGCAGCACGAACGGCAGGTAGAGAATGGTCCGGTGCCACAATCCGAAGCGAAGCTCCAGGTAGTGCAGCGTGCACATCAGCATCGGACAGGCCAGAAACGGAATGACGGTCATGGGGTTCATGATGAGGGGCACGCCGAAGGTCAGGGTCTCGTTCACGTTGCACACGCTGGGCAGGATGCTGATGCGCGCCAGCTTGCGAAGGCGGGGTGAGCGGGCCCGGAACATCATCAGGCAAAGCGGCAGCGTGCACCCGGAGCCCCCCATGAAGCACCAGTGCATGAAAAAAGGCGTCACGATGTGAGGCGGCACCTGCCCTAGCTGGGCGGCCCGGGCGTTCTCGGACAGCAAGGCGAACCAGATGGGCAGCACGATGGAACCGACCACCCCTGTTCCGTGCACGCCCATGCTGGTCAGGAGAATCATGGACAAGATGACCAGGAAGACCAGGGGCGAGTCGCCCGCCGTCAAGAGCGGCTGGAACAACAGGTAGACGAGGGTGTTGATCTGCAGCGGATCCGACAGGCTGTCGGTGCGCAGAGACAACCAGGCGAGGATCAGGTTGAGCCCGACGACCAAGGTCGCCGCACACGCTCCGGCGAGGAGGGCCGGCGCCGCTTCCATGACCCACTTGGGGCCAGGCCCCCAGCGGACTTGCACCGTCTTGAAGCGCTCCTCCAGCACCGCCATCAGCCAGGCCAGCAGCAGGGCGACGAACAGGCCGCCGTGGGCCAGATAGAGGAACAGGTCGTGGAGTCCGAGGGGGCGGAGGGGAAAGGTCAGCGCAAAGACGAGCACCGACACCGTGCCGGACAGCCAGGCCCGTCGCTGTTGCAGGCGAGCCAGCTTCCACGCCACCCGGAAGGAGGCCCACATGGACATGGCGCCGAGCCCCGCGTTGAAGGCCTCCAAAGCCCTCTCGAGCAGGTCGTCATGCGGGCGGGCCGCCGCCCCGAAGAGACCTCCGGCGACGTCGCGGAAGACTGGCAGCGAAGCCTGGAAGATATACCGATCGGGGGGGAAGAAGAAGTAGGCCAGAAACCCCAGGATGATGAAGGGGATGGACGACATGACGCCGTCCTGTACCGCCACCACGACGGGTGACTCCGCCAGCTTGACGAGGGGCGGCATGACACGCCGCTCCATCCAGCCGACAAAGCCGCCGGCTTCATCCACTCGAGGTCCGCTCCAGCACGCAGATGGCGTAGAGTGGATAGAGATCCTCACGGAGCACTCGCAGGTCCGCCCTCGACTTGAACACCGGGTGCACCGTGGCGGCGCCCATGCGAGGGTAGCCGGACCAAGTGCGGGCGTGGCCACTGGTATCGTCTTTGAGCAGGCGCATGTGCGCCAGCACGAGCCAGCCACCCGGCACCAGCCCCTGCACGAGGGCGTCCGCAACCCGGTGGAGCAGGCCCGGGTCTTCGAAGAAGTACAAGACCTCGCTGGCCACGACGAGGTCGAAGGGCGGTTCGGCGAGGGGGCCTGACCCCAGGTCGTGCTGGACGAACGTCAGGGACGGGTGACGGGTGCGAGCCCGGGCCAGGGCCACCTCGGAGACGTCCAGGCCGGTGACGTGGTCGGCGACCTCGGCCAGGCGACCGGTGAACGTGCCCTCCGCACAGCCGACTTCGAGGGCCCGCTGAAAACGCCGGCCGCCAAAGCTCTGGAAAAGGCGCGAGAGGCGTTCGTGCTCGAAGGGCGACCGCTCGAAGTGCCAGGGATCGGGCAGCGCCGAAAACAGGAGGTCAAACCGCTCCTGCGAGGTGCTGGGCCGACCGCTCAGATGCAGCCGGAGCAGCCGTATGGCGGCCCGCAATCGGGCGAACATCCGAACGGCTGGAGCGTCAGGTACCGACCTGCACGCTGCAGTTGCCGCCCCGCCGGCCGGCCTCGGCGCAGGCGCTCTCCGCCTGGCTGAGGAGACCATGGGCGTCTTCCGCATCGTGCGGGAAGGTGGCCACACCGAGACTGACGGTGACCGGTTCGCTCAGCTCGGGAAAACTGAGATGGCCCACCGTGACCCGCACCCACTCGGCAAAGTTCATGCCACCTTCCGGTTCGGTGCGAGGTTTGATGATGACGAAGCCGTTGGGCCCCACCACGCCAGCGATGTCTTCCGCCTCGTTGAGGAGGCTCTTGACCATGCCCGTGATGGACGTAACGCACTTGTTGACCAGTTCGGGCCCGCGCTCTTCCAGGTCGCCAAAGCGATCGATGCCGAGGTAGACCAGGGAAACGTCGAACTGACCGCCCCGAGCCTCTGCCACGGTCTGCTCGAGCTGAGTGGCGAAAGCATCGGCCGATAGGTATCCGCTGCGGTCGGCGGGCGAGACCACGGCCAACGGCGCCGTGGGGGGTGCAAAGACGTTCCCGGTCGGCACCGGCGGCATCGGCTTCTTCGGTTCCGGCCGTCGGCTGGGCACAAAGGGGGGCGGCGCCGGGCCGTCTGCCGCCCGGCCGGGGGCAGGAGCAATGGCCGGGCTGACGGCCGGCCGAATCGGCGTGGCGGCGGGCTTGGGAGGAAAGGCCGGGGCGGCCGCCGGGGCGGCCTCCTCGACGCCCTCGTCGCCGCGAGGCGTCACTGAAGCCGGCGGGCCGCGCCGGGTGGGGATGAAGGGGACCGGCGGGGCAGGGGAGCCGGGGGCGGCCGCTCGTCCATTCTCATCTGCCGCCGGGGGGATGACACCAGGACGGCCTGGCACAAAGGGCGATGCGGCCGGGCCCGCGTTGGGGCGACCGGGAATAAAGGGACCGCCCGGGGCACCGGCGCCCGCCGCCGGCACGGGACGACCGGGTACAAAGGGCGACGATGGGGCGGCCCCCGCCGGTCGGCCGGGGACGAAGGGACTGGCCGGGGCTCGCGGGGGTTCCGCGCCCCCTGCCGTGTTGGCCCCCAACATGGGATTGGTCGGGGGCGTGGGCTGTGCGGGCGTAGGCACCGGCGGCCGGCCGAAAAGGCTGGCCGGGGCCGGAGCCGCCGGGGCGGCAGCCGGTGGTGTGGGAGGGGTAGCTGGAGGCGTGGGCCGAGCGAAGGGCGAGGCCGAGGGTGCCGGGAGGCCGCCGCTGGGCGGAGCCGGCCCCCTGCCGAACGGCGAGGGCGGCCCGCCGCTGGAATTGGCCGGGGGAGGCGCGCCGGCCGCCGGGCGACCGAAAGGCGAGACAGAACCGCCCGGCGGCGCCGCCCCCGGCGTCGGCGGCACACCCCGACCGAATGGGGAGTTGCCCCCCAGGCCTCCGCTGGGGCCGGACACCACCGGCGGGGTGGGCGGCACCCCTCGGCCGAACGGGGAGTTGTTCAGAGACCCGCTCTGGCTCGACACGGGGGGCGTGGGCGGCACGCCGCGACCGAACGGCGAGTTGCCGCCCAGACCTCCGCTGGGGTTGGACACGACGGGCGGCGTCGGGGGCACTCCCCGGCCAAATGGGGAAGGGCCCAGCCCACCGCTGGAGCTGGAGACGGGGCCCGGGCGCTGGAATGGCGACCCCCCCAGCGTGCCGCTGGGGCTCGACACCGTGCGAGCGGGAAAGGGAGAGGACGACTGCGCCGGTTCCGCGCTGGCCAGCGGCAGGACGGTGAGAGACCCCCGTCCAGTGTTGATGGACTGCCCGAGGGCGTCGCGCATGCGCGCCATGAGATCGCCGGCCGTATTGGCATGGGTCGGGTACACGGCGACCCCGATGCTGGCCGTGGGCAACGGCAGCGTACGGGAGATCTTCATGCTTTTGACCTGTTCCAGCAGGCGGTTGCCGAGGCGGGTAGCGTGGGCTTCTTCGGCGTGCTCCGTGAAGGCGACGAAGACGCCGTCTTCCAGGCGGGCAATCATGTCTGCGTCTTCGTTGAGCACCCGGCGAATGTCGCCGGCCAGCAGCTTCAGAACCGTGGTGCCCTGGTTCTCGCCGTAGGTTTCGCGGATCTGCTGGTAGCTGTCGTATTCCAGCATGATGCCGATGCAGAAGTTGCCAGACCGTTGCGCCCGATTGAGGAAGTCGGGGAGGTTCTCGTCGATGTAGCGTGCCGTCTTGAACTTGGTAATGGTATCCGTGTAGGACTGCTCATGCTCGATCATGGCCTGCAGCAGGCCACCGGCCTCGTCGGCCAGCCGCTGGATGTTGGCGATGTTCTTCTCGAACTGCTTCTTCAGCTTGGCCTTCTGATCGTCGGCGGCGTCCTTGCCCAGGCCCAGGAAGATGATGCCGTAGAAGGTGCCGTTGCTGGCCAGCGGGATGCCCAGCTTCATCTCCCGCCCTTCCATGTGTTCCTTCAGGTCGCCGAAAGCCTGTTCGAAGGTGGCTTCCCGCCTTTCCTGCGCGAAGATGAACGGGGTACCCCCGATCCGTTCGTGCCACTGCTGGAATTTATCCGGATCGATGGGCTGGCGGTTGAGCTCGTCAAGATCGATGTTGAGCGACGCCCGCGGCAGCAGCGTATCCAGGTCCATCGTCATGCTCCAGGCTGCCCCTTCGGACATGCCCGTGATGCGGGCGATCTGGTACATGGCGTTTTCGACCACGCCCTCCGGCGTATCGTTGGCCGCCGCGGCCTGGTCCGGAATGTTGGCGGCGGGGGCGGCGGCGGCTTTGGCCGCTTTGGGGGGCTTGCCGGCCTTCTCGACCGTCATCTTGCCAGGCTTGGCGCCTTTCGGACGCCGTGACGCCAACGCTCCGCCGATGACCAGCAAGAGCAGGACACCGGCGCCGATGCCGCCGTACGTCTTGACCTTCTTGACGAGAATGTCATTCTTGACGTCGGCCAGGCCGTGGCTGGCGTCGGTCTGGCCATGGCTCAACGTGATGGCGGCGACGCTCCCCTTGTCCTTGATCTTGTCCAGCGCCTTCTGGTAGCCGTCGAGGGCCTTCTGGTAATCGGCCTGGGCTTCAAGCCACGTCTTGGGGTCTTTGCTCAGGATGGCCCCCATGCCGGACAGGGCGACCGGGTCGTTGGGGTCCAGCGTCAGGGCGCGCTCCAAGGCGGGGCGGGCTTTGTCGGGGTCGCCCAGCAGCATGTAGACGTGGCCGAGCTGAGAGGCGAGCGAGGCGTCCTTCTTGTTGGCCGCGCTGAGCCTTTCCAACATCTCGGCAGCGACTTTATAGTCCTTGTTGGGGTCGCTGGCGCCGTCCGCATCCAGCATGGCGTAGTCGACGATGAGATGCCGGGACTCTTTGGCCTCGGCAGTACCCGGCGCGAGCTTCAAGACCCTTTGCAGATTGCTGATGGCGGTGTCGTAGTCGTGGTCGTGGCCGGCTTGCACCAGTTTGGCCTTGGCAAACACGGCCGGCGCGTAGGTATCGTCCGCGTTGACCGCATCGTTCAGCAGCTTGATCTGCTGGATGTCATCCTTGGTGGTCAGGGCTTTCTGGGTCAGCTTGATGGCCGCCGCCCGATCTTTGGCGTAAGCGGGCGACAGCAGACAGAGCATGGCCATGCCGACCATGGCCGTCTTGCACCTGGCGGACCGCCGGACTCTTCCCCCCGAACCCTTCTGTACTCTCATACCCGCTGTTGTGGCCTCTTCTGGATGGTCTGACCGGGCGCGCTGAAATTCACTACGGCCATCATAAAGCATTCCACTGGGGTGGGGTTTGTTTCCTGCCGCCCTTTCCCTGCAAGCTGATGGCCGCTGCCGTTTGCCCGGTGCGATGCATCACCGACCGGCCCGGGCGGTGGTGGGCGGGTGGGCGACGGCTACACCATTCGATACGATGTATTGATTTTTCCCTGGGCGTCCTTGCGAATGACGCTTTCGGTGTGGCCGCAACGGGTGGTCAGGACGCAACCGCCGTCCCGGCCGACCTGGTAGCCCTGCTGCCAGCGCTCGTTGCCAGGCCCGGGATCGCCCGCGGAGGTGTAGGAGAAAAGGCAGCCGGCGGGTGGATCCTGACGGTCCCAGCCGTCGATGAGGAGCAGTTCTGGATAGTCCAGCCGGGGATCGTGCAGACCCCGGATGGGGGTCGACATGCCGTGCTGCTTGAGAGCGGCCAGCAGGGTGTCCGGCACCCGGTCGGAAGACGGGGGGCCGGCGCAGAGGCGGAACAGGCTTCGATGCAAAGTATTCATGGTGGTGATGGCGCTACTATACGAGCAGTAAACACCCCGAACAAGCCAGTTTGTTAACTGTCTATTGCCGGGATGTTACCGTCCGGAGACTGGTGAGCTCGGGGGGAGATAGAAAGCGCCAGGCGCCGGGGGCCAGGCCCTCCAGGCGGAGAGGGCCCATCTCGATGCGGACGAGCCGCTCCACCCGTCCCCCGACCGCCGAGACCATGCGCCGAATCTGGCGATTGCGGCCTTCGTGCAGCACCATGCGCAGCCACCCGGCCTGCTCCAGCACTTCGCCGGGAGCCGTCATGCCGTCGTCTAGCAGCACCCCTCGGCGAAGCTTCTGCAGGGCTTCGGGGGACGGGTACGGCGAGACCAGGACCCGATACACCTTGGCGACGTGCCGGCTCGGATGCAGCAGGCGATGCACCAGGGGTCCGTCGTTGGTGAGGAGGAGCAGACCCTCGCTGTCGAAATCAAGACGCCCCACCGGGACGACGCGTTCCGGCACCTGGGCGACCAGATCCCGTACGGTAGGCCGCCCCCGCGGATCGGTCACCGACGTCAGCACCCCTCGGGGCTTGTGCAACATGATGTAGACCGACGTCTCGGGAGGACGCAGCGGATGACCGTCCACCTCGATGCGCACGGTCGTCGGATCGACGCTCTGGCCCAGATGGGCCACGCCGCCGTCGACCCGCACCCGCCCGGCCTCGATGAGGCCTTCACAGGTGCGGCGGGACCCCAGCCCGGAACGGGCCAGTACTTTCTGGAGGCGTTCCACGACGGGGAGTTCCCGAGCCGGGAACGAAACCCCCGCTGAGGATAGTTAAGGACGGTCAGAGGTGAGTCAGACATGGCATTGAGAACAGCAAACCCGGTTCTGAAATCGGAGGTCTTTGAGAGCTACCGCGGGACGATGGCGGGCCGCATGACGGTGGAGGGCGCCATCAACAAGACCGGGCTCCTCCTGGTCATCCTGGTCGGGGCCGCCGCCTGGACCTGGGCCCAGCTCTTCCAGGGCGGGACAGAGGCCCTGGGCCCGTGGATCATGATCGCCTTCGTCGGCGCCCTGGTGCTGGGTCTGGTGACCTCGTTCAAGGCCGACTGGGCGCCCTACACGGCCCCCGCCTATGCCCTTTGCGAGGGCAGCCTGCTGGGCGTCATCTCTGCCTTTGCCGAGATGCGGTATCCCGGTATCGCCATCAAGGCGGTGGCCGGCACCTTCGGCGTGCTCGCCATGATGCTCCTGGCCTATCGAACCGGGCTGGTACGGCCGACGGAAAAGTTCAAGTGGGGCGTCATCGCGGCCACTGGCGGCGTGTGCCTGCTGTACCTGGCCAGCATGGTGTTGTCGCTCTTCCACGTGCACATGGCGTTTCTCTACGACTCCAGCCCGCTCAGCATTCTCATCAGCCTGGTGGTGGCGGCCATCGCCGCCTTGAACCTGATCCTCGACTTCAATTTCATCGAAGAAGGCGCCCGCATGGGTGCGCCGGCCCGCATGGAGTGGTATGCCGGGTTCGGCTTGCTGGTGACGCTGGTGTGGCTCTACCTGGAAATTCTGCGCCTGCTGGTCAAGCTGCAGGGCCGCGGCGACTCGCGGGACTGGTAAGCCGATGCCGATTTACGAGTATCGCTGCAATAGCTGCCAGAACGACTTCGAGCGGTTGCTGTTCAAGCTGGAAGAGAAGGTCGAGTGTCCGGGCTGCGGCACGGGCGACGTCAAACGACGGCTCTCTTCCTTCAGTTTTACCGGCGGCAATCCCGAACCGGACTTTGAAGGGGGCTGCGGGCGCTGCGGGGCGGACACGCCCGGGCGGTGCCGGATGCAGAACTGAAGCGCCTATACCGCTACCTGGGCGAGCGCCGGGTGGCGCTCATGGCGGGGGCCGCCCTGCTCCTTTGCACCAGCCTGCTGGGCCTCGTGCCCCCCTGGCTGGTGGGCCGGGCCGTCGACACCCTCTCGCATGGGGGGCCGTTGTCGATTGTCTTTCGCACGGCCCTTGGCATCCTGGGCATCTCGCTTTTGTCGGGGCTGGCCAACTATGGCAACCGTCAGCTCCTGGTGGGCGTCTCCCGCGATATCGAATACGATCTGCGACGCGACTTTTTCGCCCATCTCCTGCGCCAGCCGCCAGCCTACTTCCAGGAGCGGCGGGTGGGCGACCTGCTCAGCCTGGCCAACAACGACGTGAGCGCAGTGCGCATGATGACGGGGCCGGCCATCATGCAGACCCTCAACACCTTGTTCGTGTTTTGTGGCAACCTGGTCATCATGCTGGGCATCTCACCGAGGCTGACGCTGGTCGCCCTGTGCGCCCTGCCCCTGACCTCGCTGTCGGCCCGTTTCTTCGGCCAGCACATCCATCAACGATTTGAGGCCGTCCAGGAGGAGAATGCCCGGCTCAGCAGCCGCATCCAGGAGACGCTGTCGGGCATTCGGGTCGTCCGCGCTTACGAGCAGGAGAGCTCCGAGCTGGCGGCCTTCGATCGGCAGAACGACGATCTGCTGGCCAAGAATCGGGCGATCATCGGGCTGGGCGCCTTCTTCCAACCCCTGCTGGCCGGCCTGACCGCGGCTGGGGCTGCCCTGGTGCTATGGGCCGGCGGGCTGGAAGTCATCCGCGGCCACATGACTTTGGGCGCTCTCGTCCAGTTCAACATGTACGTGACTCGGCTGGCCTGGCCCATGCGAGCCCTGGGCTGGGTGGTGAACATGTTTCAGCGAGCCGCGGCCAGCCTGGGGCGCCTGGAAGCCGAGCTGGCGGTGGAACCGGCCATTCGCGACGGCTCCGCTATTCCGCCCGTGCCGGCCGGTACGGTTCGCCTCGAGCAGGTTGACGTGGACCTCCCCGGCCACCCCGTCGCCATCGCCGGCGTGACCCTGCATCTCTCGGCCGGCGAGACGCTCGGACTGGTGGGCCCGACCGGCTGTGGCAAGACGACGCTCCTGAACGCCATTCCCAGACTGCTCGACGTGGCCCGGGGAACGGTCCTGGTCGACGGCCTCGACGTGCGCGACTATCCGCTGGCCGAGCTGCGCCGCCGCATCGCCTACGTGACCCAGGACAGCTTTCTTTTCAGCGCCACGCTGGCCGAGAACATCGCTTTCTCCGGGGAGGCCGAGGGGGCCGATCGCGTGCTGGAAGTGGCTCACTCGGCCGGGCTGGAGGCCGACCTGGAGGTGCTCCCGGAGGGCATCGACACGGTGGTCGGGGAACGGGGCGTGACGCTGTCCGGCGGCCAGAAACAGCGGGTAGCTCTGGCTCGGGCGCTGCTGCGGGACGCTGAAATCCTCCTCCTCGACGACGTCTTCTCCGCGGTCGACAGCCACACCGAAGCGCTCATCCTGCAATCGTTGTCTCGCACTCGGCAGGGCCGATCGACGCTGGTGGTCTCCCATCGCCTGGCCGCCCTACGACACGCCCACCGCATCGCAGTCATGGAGCAGGGGCGCGTGGTCGACGTCGGCCCGCACGACGACCTGCTGCGCCGCTGCCCGCTCTACCAGCGGCTGTGGGAGCAGCAGCAACTGCTCTCGGCGGCATGAACGCCGCGCTGCGCGACGACGACAGTGCGGTCGGCAAAGCCTTCGACCTGGGTCTGAGCCGGCGGCTCATGGTCTTTCTCCGGCCGTATTGGCGGGTGGTGGCCGGCGCCTCCGCGCTGGTGCTGGTGACCTCCGCGCTCGACCTGGTCGGGCCCAGCATTACCCGCGCGGCTATCGACCGTGCCATCATCCCCGGGCAGTGGCAATGGCTGGGACCTCTGGTGGGGGCATGGCTGGTCGTCATCGTACTGAGCCTGGCGCTCAAGAGTCTGCAGGGCTGGATCACCCAGATGATGGGGCAATGGATCATGCGCGACATGCGACGCCAGCTTTTCGAGCATACCCTGAGCCTGCCCATGTCGGTCTTCGATCGGACCACCACCGGCCGGCTCCTCAGCCGACTGACGTCAGACGTCAGCGCCCTCAACGACTTCTTCGCTTCCGGCATCGTCGACGTGGTGGCCGACGTCGTCGTGCTGGCCGGCATCACGGCCATTTTGTTCAGCATGAACTGGCGCCTGGCGTTCTTGACGACCATGACGGTGCCGCTCCTCGGAGCCCTGACGGCCTGGTATAGGGAGCGCGCCCGCGATACCTACCGCCGGGTGCGAAGCGCGACGGCTCGCCTCACCGGCTTCATGGCCGAACACTTGAACGGCATGGGCACGGTGCAGTTGTTTCGCCAGGAAGACACGACGGCAGCGGGTCTCGACAGCATCGCCCGGCAGCACTGGCGGGCCACCCGGGACGGATTGACCTACAACGCCATCTACAGCCCTGCCGTCGAGCTGGTGGGCTCGCTGGGGGTGGCCGGCATCGTGGCGTACGGCGGCATCCAGGTGCGGCTGGGGTTCCTCTCGCTGGGGGCCATGGTGGCCTTCCTCCAGTACGTCAACCGGTTCTACCAGCCCATCAACGACCTGGCCGACAAGTACAACATCCTGCAGGCGGCCATGGCGGCTGCCGAGCGGATATTTGCCATTCTCGACGAGCCGTCGGCGCCCGACGCCACGGCGCGTCAGCCCATGGTGCCCGTATCGACCTCTGCCAAGGTGGTGTTCGATGGCGTCACGTTTGAGTACCTGGCTGGCCAGGAGGTGCTGAAGGACGTCTCGCTCACCATTGCCCCCGGCGAGAAAGTGGCCTTTGTGGGACACACCGGGGCCGGCAAGAGCTCCCTGGTCAATGTCCTCTTACGCTACTATGAGCTCAAGTCGGGGGCCATCCGGCTCGACGGCACCGACATCCGGCAGCGGCCCGGCCACCGTCGGGAGCTGGCGGTCGTGCTGCAGGAACCGTTCATCTTCAGCGGCAGCATGCGAGACAACGTCCGACTGGGCCAGGACTTGATGGATGCAGACCTGGACGAAGCGGCGGCGGCCGCCGGTCTGTTGCCCCTGGTGCAAGCCCGAGGCTGGGACGAGGCCCTCTACGAGCGGGGGTCTAACCTTTCCACCGGCCAGCGCCAGTTGATCTGCATGGCTCGGGCCCTGGCGCGCCAGCCGCGGCTCCTCATCCTCGATGAAGCGACGGCCAGCATAGATTCCGCCAGCGAGGCGGTCATCCAGGAAGCCCTCGGGCGCTTGCACGGCCTGACCTGCATCCTCATCGCGCATCGGCTGGCCACCATCCAGGGCTGTGACCGCATCTACGTCCTCGCGGCCGGCCGGGTGGTCGAGGTCGGCACCCACCGCGAGCTCCTCGCCCGCCGAGGGGTCTACCACCATCTGTACACGCTGCAGGGCGCTAGTGCTTCTTAGGTGACGATGACCATGCGATGATGTGGGGCGGCGGCGCTGGCGTCGGCCGGGGACGGGCCGGCACAGGGGTGGACGCGGGCCGCCAGGTGGACACTACGGCTGGGCGCCACGGCCGGGGGAGGGAGGCCATGAAGAGTGCCGGCCGGTAACGCCATGGGGGCGGATAATGGGCGCCCGGCCAGGCGTGGCGTCGGGACCACCGCCCGAACCACCGGCATGACTGGCCGGACGGCCGAGGGGGCCGCCAGCGGGGCTGGCTGCCAGAGGCTGGCCAGGGCGGCTGCCGGGTCGGTCAAGACCTGAGCGGTCGGGCCAGCTTCCACTGGCCGAAGCTGAATCTGGGCGACCGGCGGGACCGGCAAAGGCTCAGCAAGACTGGGGTGGACGGGTCCGAGCAGGTCGGAGAAACTGGCGGGCGGCTCAGCCAGCGCGACGGACTCGGTGTCCAGCAGCGGCGCCCACGACACCGGCATGGCCAGCGTCATCTGCACGCCGGGCACCAGGGGAGGCAACGGGTCGCGGAGCGCGTTGAAGAGGAAGACCGGATCGGTCGTGGCGAGCGCCACCGTGCCATGGTCGGTGTCCAGCCAGACCAGTTGGGAAGTGGCTTCCCGCACCGTGGCGGTGAAGCGGGTGCGCGCCTGGGGAGCCTGTCGGAAGTCAGCGCAAGCTGCCTGGCAGCACAATCCGACGAGGCACAGGGTGAATACGAAGCGCACCAGGCGCGGCATGCCATGTCCTCCCGATGTTGTTTGACCTCAGTTTACTCAGCGGGAGTGACTACCGTTGGGTGGGGAGATTGCCGTCCTGTTAAATGACGGGAGGCACCCGCACCACGAGCAGGGCGCGATCGTCGGAGGGGGCCTCCGACCAGTCCATGAGCTCCTGCTCGAGCACCGAGACCATGGCCTGCGCATCCAGGCCACGGCAGCGCGTCAGCGCGGCCGGAAGTTCGTCTTCGAACGGCCGGTCGTTGAGCCGGGCCTCGGTGATGCCGTCGGTGTAGAGAATCAAGGCATCGCCGGGGGCCAGCAAGACGGTCGTGTCGTGTACGGCGAGATTCGGGTACAGCCCCATGAGGCGTCCGGGTCGGCCCACCGACTCGACGGAGCCGTCGTGGCGGAGCACCCACGGCAGGGGGTGGCCGGCCACCGCCAACACCACCCGAGCGCCCTCGGGCGTCGCTTTGATGAGTCCGTAGACCGCAGTACAACTGCGCCGGTTATGATCCTGGCGCACCAGGGCCTGGTTGAGCAGATCCAGGGCCTCGGCCGGAGACTTGCCCTGGAGTGAGGCGGCCCGCAGGGTGTAGCGGGCCAGCGCGGTAAGGGTGGCTGCGGGCAGCCCCTTGCCTCGCATGTCTCCCAGCGTGATGGCCCACCTCTCGTCGGGGGTTTCGCTGATGTCGTAGAAGTCGCCGCCCACCGAGGTGTCCTGCCAGGCAGGCTCGTAGTGGACGGCCATTTCCAGGCCGCTGATGCGGGGCACCTCGGGCAGCAGCAGGCTTCGCTCCAACATGTCGGCGATGCCACTGCACTCCCGGTAAAGCACCGCGTTGTCCATGGCGAGGGCCGCCTGGCGGGCCAGGCCCTCGGCCAGCTCCACGTCCCGGGCCTGGTAGGCGCGTTCGGTGGTGGCGAACGTCATGCAGCCCAACATGCGCCCTCGTGCCTGGAGGGGCACGATGATGTAGGACGTGACGCCCAGGTGGCGCACCAGCTCGGCCGACACCGGATCGTGGGTGAACTCGGCAATTTCTCCCTCCCGCACCTCCCCCCGCTGGTGACGTCCGGCGGAGAGGACTTTCCACAGGCTGCTGGGGGTGCCCAACCCGGGGGCCCCGTGCATCTGCAGCTCGCAGGCCAGCAGCACCTTGTCCGGCTCCTGATGCGCCACGGCCTCGCGTCGCAGCGTGTCGTCGTCGATGAGGACGTCGACCACGCACCAGTTGGCCAGCCGGGGCACGGCCAGGCGCGCCACGCAGGCCAGCGTGCTGGGGTAGTCGAGGGACCCTGCCAGTTGCCGCCCGGCCGCTGACAGGAATTCCAGCCGCTCCTTGTCGGCCTCGGCCCGGTTGCGGGCTTCCTTCTCCATGCGAAGGCGCCAGGCGTGATCCCGACGCTCGTGCACGCGGTCGGTCATGTCTCGACACCAGACGATGAGCTGGTCGTCGGCGGGAGTCACGGTCAGTTCGACCGGAATGGCCAGACCGTCGGCCCGATCGACCTGGGCTTCGGCGACACGCGCCGGCTCGCGGCGCCGCAGCAGTGCCGACAGTCGCTCGCGCAGGGGTTCGGGAAACTGGAAGAGCACGGGGCGCTGCTGTTGTTCCGACAGCGTGAGCCCGCCCATGTGGATGGCGGCGGGGTTGGCGTGCAGCAGCCGACGCCCGTGCCGATCATAGATCCAGGCCGCGTCGGGATGGGACTCGACCAGCGCGGGCAGGGCGGGCGCGTTCAACGGCAGGCGCCGTGCGATCAGGCGCGGTAGACTGCTAGGCAAATCCGATCGTCCCCCCTTTCCTCCCAAGGTATACCGCCCGCTTGCCCGGCCGTCAAAGACCAGGATGTTAACAGATCGGAAGCGAACGCCCCGCGCATGTCCGACGCCCCTCCCGCCGCGCCCGAATCGTCATGGGACAAGGTCCACTCGCTCATCCTGTGGTGCATCGGTGCCCCGACCTTCTTCTTGATGTCCGCGGTGGTCTGGGTGGCCACGTTCCTGCGCCCGCCACGCGAGCTGCAACGGGTCATGGGGTTCTGCTGCAGCATGATCTACAAGTCCGTCGGCTTCAAGTTCCGCTTTGCCGGGCTGGAGAACATTCCTCGCGGGCGGCCCTGCGTGTGGGTCGCCAACCACGTCAACAACTTCGATCCCATGGCCTTGCTCTACATCAGTCCGGACTACATCATCGCCCTGGAGACCGACAAGCACTTCAAGTGGCCCATCTATGGGCGCATGGTGCAGCGGTGGGGCAACCTGCCCATCTCCAAGGGCAACAGCGACACCACCAAACAATCGCTCGACCTGGCGGTGCAAAGGCTCAAGGAGGGCGTCAACCTGATGGTGTTTCCGGAAGGCACGCGCAGCCGCACCGGCACGCTGGGTCGCTTTCGCAGGGGCGCCTTCGTGGTGGCCGTGCGGGCCGGCGCGCCTATCCTGCCGGTGGCTTTCCGGGGCGCCTACGAAGTGTGGGGGCGGGGCATGGTGCTGCACCCCGGTGAGGTCGTGGTAGAATTCCTGCCCGTGATTGAGACGGCCAGTTACGGGGATGACCGCGC
>DASYBA010000176.1:0-5032 GCA_036501005.1 Candidatus Xenobia bacterium
CGTTTCCGGCCCACATGGCCGGGGTGCCCAAGGCGCAGGTGCAGCTCACCGCCCAGGACGGCCATCACTACTCGTTCACGACCAATTCCATGGGGAACTTCGAGTTCGACAACCTCCCCATCGGCACGTACACCATGGTCGCCTCTCGGCCCGGGGTCGGGCAAGCGACGACGACCCTGGTGGTCGACGGCAAACTTCCTAGCGTCAGCCAGATGCTCAACCTCACGACAGGGGGCACCATGACGACCGTGCCCATGCCCGTGCCGGGCGGCCTGGCGCCGACCATGGGGGGCGGGCCGTCGACCTTGGGCAAGGTCTACATCGCGCTGGCGGCCCAGAAGTCCACCGGCATGCTGAACGTCACGCCCACCGGGTCCAACAGCATGTCCAGCCACAACAACAGCTTCGGCGGCAGCCAGATTCCTGGCCCCCCGGCCTTCAGCCAGGCCGCCATCAGTGCGCTGATGTACAACGGTGGAGACCCGTGGCTGCTGGCCACCGGCCACAAGCGGCCCGACATTTGGGAGATGTCGCGGGAAGGGCATGTCGTGCTCCCGGCCTCCACGGCCCCGCGCTCCATCATGCGCATGGATGCCAACAACCCGGCCGCCGTCCAGTACGCGGCACCGCAGAGCAATCCATACTGGATGGCGCTCAATGGGCCCGGCAGCCTCCTCTTCGTGTCGACCGACCAGCAGACGATCGAGGTCTACAACACTGGCAGCGCTTCCATGGTGGGGAGCATCCCGGCCGGGGGGACGGTTACGGATGTCGTCTGCTCACCCGACGGCAACTGGATCTTTGCCGCCGACTCGGCAGGCACGCCCGGCGTCATCGTCATCGACGCCAACAGTGGCCGTCCCGTGCGCTTCTTGCAGACGCCCCGCCTGTCTTCTGGCGACGGCGGGCCGGCCTGCCTGGCGGTGAGCCCAGACAGCCGGGTCGTCTATGTGACCATCTCCTCGCCCAAAGCCGGGGAGGTTCTCGCCATCGACACCGTCGGACAGCGCGTGCTGGCCAAGTGCCCGGTGGGGCGCCAACCGCTCGGCCTGGGGCTGACGCCGGACGGCCGGTTGCTTTTCTGCGCCAACAACGCTGAATCGACCGTCTCGGTCATCGACGTCTCTCGCATGGCTGAAATCAACCGCATCCACGTCGGCATAGCGCCGACCCGCATCGCCGTCAAGCCGGACGGCACCAAAGCCTACGTGACCTGCCGCAGCGGGAACTGCGTCGCCGTCATCAGCGGCACCTCGCCGGTGGCGCAGACCATTCCGGTGGCGGAGGGCCCGACGGGTATCGCCATCACGCCCGACGGCAGGAAGGCCGTGGTGGCTGACACGGCGGCTGGCAGCATCACCATCATCGACACCAGCCGAGACGTCGTGGAGCATCAGACCAGCGCCCAGGTGCTGAGCCGCCCGTTCGGCGTCGTCATCGGCCGCTAGGGCTCCGCCCCCCAGCCTCGAGGGCTCTGCCCCCCAGCCACTCCGCTGCGCTGCGTTGGGGGCCCCCCCGGCTCGTAGTTTGGGGAGTCCTGCGGCATCTGCTTCGCGCTACTAGCCGGCGTCCACCTGCAGGGCTCCGCCCCCAAGCGTGGCTCGTGCAGGGTGCGGGGGGGACCGGGGCCAATAACGGCGGGGATGCCCGACTACCTCAGCCGGCCTTTCGACCTGGAGAATCCGACCTTCGACTCCCTGCTCGACTTGTTGCGGGCCGTGTATCAGGGGCAGATGCCTCCGTACGCCCTCATGGTCTATTATGAGGCTTTGACGAAGGAGCGAGACGAGCAGGAAGCGGAGTGCCGGAAGCTGATGGGGGCCCACCCTGACAATCCAGGGCCCCGTCTGGTGTTCGGAGCTCTCGCGGTGGTGCGCGGGTCGCTCGAGATGCTGCCTCGTTACGTGGAGGAGCCGACCCCGCCGCGCATGAAGGCCTGCATCGACATGTTGATGGAGGCCCGGCGGCTGACCGACGCGGTGCGCGGCTATACTGGGAACCCCCCAACCCCCGACGCAGGTTGAAGTAGACTGCGGCTGGGTAGTCGGGAAGGGCTTGGCGTCGGCGTGTCAAACTTCGGGCGCGGGTTTTTGACTTGACGCGGGCAGGGCACCGCACAACGGGCTGAGAGTTGAGATATGTGGAACTTCTTCAAGGGCTTCTTTGACAACAACGCCAAGGAAGTCAAGAAAATCGAAAAGATCGTGACGGTCGTCAACAGCCACGAGGCCGCCATCAAGCCCCTGAGCGATGAGCAGTTGACCGCCAAGACTCAGGAGTTCAAGGATCGGCTGGAAAAGGGCGAGACGCTCGATCACATCCTACCGGAAGCCTTCGCCGTGGTGCGGGAGACCGCCCTGCGCGTCATCGGCCTGCGCCACTTCGACGTGCAGATGATCGGCGGCATCGTGCTGCACCAGGGCCGAATCGCCGAGATGCGCACGGGCGAAGGCAAGACCCTGGTCGGCACCTGTCCGACGTACCTCAACGCCCTCAGTGGCAAAGGCGTGCACGTCGTGACCGTCAACGACTACCTGGCCAAGCGAGACGCCCGCTGGATGGGGCCC
Organism: Candidatus Xenobia bacterium; assembly: GCA_036501005.1. Classification (GTDB taxonomy): domain Bacteria; phylum Vulcanimicrobiota; class Xenobia; order RGZZ01; family DASYBA01; genus DASYBA01. The sequence goes on from DASYBA010000176.1 coordinate 2,568, forward strand.
GTCTATCTCAAGCTCGGGTTGACCGTCGGGGTCATCCAGCACGACTCGGCCTACCTGCTCGACCCGGAGTACGAGACCGAAGACGAGAGCTTCACCCATCTCCGCCCCATCGAGCGCCGCGATGCCTACCTGTGCGACATCACCTACGCCACCAATAACGAACTGGGGTTCGACTACCTGCGCGACAACATGTCGCTGGAGCTGGACCAGTGCGTGCAGCGGGAGCTCAATTACGCCATCGTCGACGAAGTCGACTCCATCCTGATCGACGAGGCTCGGACCCCGCTCATCATTTCGGGCCGCGGCGAGAAGTCCACCGACCTGTATGCGAAGTTCTCCAAGATTGTCACCCGCCTGACCAAGGGCGAAGATTATGAGGTCGAGGAGAAAGCGCACTCCTGCCCCATGACTGAAAACGGCGTGGCGAAGCTGGAAGAGCTGTTGGAGATTCGCAAGCCCCGCTCCCTCTACGACGACGACAATATCGAACTGATCCATCATGCCAACGTGGCGCTGAAGGCCAAGGAGCTCTACAAGCTGGACGACGAGTACGTCATCAAGGACGACGAGATCGTCATCGTCGACGAGCACACCGGCCGCCTGATGTTCGGTCGCCGCTACTCCGACGGTCTGCACCAGGCCATCGAGGCCAAGGAAGGCGTCAAGGTCAAGCAGGAAGACCAGACCCTGGCCACCATCACCTTCCAGAACTTCTTCAAGCTGTTCAACAAGCTGGGCGGCATGACGGGGACCGCCTTGACGGAGGAACGGGAGTTCCGCGGCATCTACAACCTGGACGTGGTGGTCATTCCGACCAACCGTCCCATGGTGCGACAAGACCTGGCCGACAAGGTCTACAAGAGCGAGAAAATGAAGTACGAGGCGGTCATCGCTGAAATCGAGGAGTACCACGCCCTCGGTCGGCCGGTGCTGGTCGGTACCCGCTCTATCGAAAAATCCGAGCTGCTGGGCCTCATGCTGAAGCGCAAGGGCATTCCGCATCACGTGCTCAATGCCAAATACCACGAGAAGGAAGCAGCCATCATCGCCCAGGCCGGCCACAAAGGCTCCGTGACGATCGCCACCAACATGGCAGGCCGAGGCGTGGACATCATCCTGGGGGGCAGCCCGCCCGTGGCGGCCGAGACCGAGGAGGTTCGCAAGCTGGGCGGGCTCCACATCATCGGCACGGAGCGGCACGAAAGCCGACGGATCGACAACCAGCTCCGGGGACGTGCAGGACGACAGGGCGACCCAGGATCGTCCCGCTTCTATGTCGCTTTGGAAGACGAGCTGATGAGGCTCTTCGGATCCGAGCGCATCGCCAACCTCATGGATCGCTTCAATATCGAAGAGGACGTACCTATCGAACACCCCTGGATCACCAAGGCCATCGAGAATGCCCAGGTGAAGGTGGAGTCGCATCACTTCGACATTCGCAAGAACGTCAAAGAGTACGACGACGTCATGAACGAGCAGCGGTCGGTCATCTATACCGATCGCCGGCGGATTCTGGAAGGGGAGGACCTCAAAGGCGTCATCGACGAGATGGTCGACAAGATCGTGGGCGACCTGGTCGACGTCTTCTGCCCTGACGACGTGCCGCCGGAAGAGTGGGACAGCGAAGGCCTGTTCAAGGGGTTCAAGGAGGAGTTCGGGCACGTCCCCGAGGGGGCGTCGGAGAAGGATCTGGCGGTTGTCAAGGCCGATCTGGCGGAAGAGACGCTCATCGGTTGGGTCGAGAAGCTGTACTCCGAGCGTGAGACGAAGCTGTCTTCCGACGTCATGCGCCACCTGGAGCGGTTCGCCATGCTGCGCAGCATCGACGAGAAGTGGATCGACCACCTCTACTCCATGGACATGCTGCGAGAGGGGGTCGGCCTGCGGGCGTACGGTCAGAAAGACCCCAAGGTCGAGTACATCAACGAGGCGTTCTACATGTTCGAGGAGCTCAAGGATCGCATCGCCAGCGATACCATCCAGTTCCTCTTCCGGGTGCAGGTGCACCTCGGCCCGCCGCCGGGGGCGCCGGGCGGCCCCGGACACGGGGGTCCGGGCCAGCTTGGGCCCAATGGGGCGCCCCTCGAACCCGTCCCCATGTTGCCCTTGCTGTCGCATGCGCCGGCCATGGTGACGCACACCAACCGTGAGGAGGGTGGGGGAGCGGCGTCACCGGTGCGGCGCACCGAGAAGATCGGGCGCAACGATGCCTGCCCGTGCGGCAGTGGCAAGAAATACAAGAAGTGCTGCGGCGCAGCCGGCTAGGAGTGGCAGATGAACGACTATCCACGGCAGATGGAACAACTCGAGGCGCGAGCCCTCAAAATCAAGGAGTGTCTTTGACCTCCCCCGGAAGCGGGAAAAAGCCGGGCACCTCGCCCAACTAAGCAGCTCGCCAGACTTCTGGAACGACCCGGAGAAGTCCCGGTCGGTCATGCAGGAGCTCAACGACATCAACGCCGCGG
>DASYBA010000177.1:0-5896 GCA_036501005.1 Candidatus Xenobia bacterium
AACGTCAATAAGCTGACATTCTTAAGCATCGGAAGGAGATGACAGATAGCGGGGTATATCTGGTCTGGATCCAAGAAATCCAAAGCACGCTGCCCCCAGAGCTCTGGTGCAATAAAAGTCGTTTTTGCGGAAAAGCGATGGAATTCCATCCGAAGGGGCACCAAGATGAGAAAACAGCGGTTCCAGCCAAAGGATTGGGTCAGTTTAGCGAAATTGGCGATGTCATCGCTAGAGATTGCACCCCACTTTTGATAGAACTTCTCAGCCTCCCCGCCTATGCCTTCCCAGGGATTGACTAAGCCGAGAAGCGGTAGACCCTCATCGCCAGGTTGAGAATAAGAGTAGAAGAAGGCCTCACACAAGTGGAATACACTCTTGAGGCCTAGGCCAAACTTCCCAACTGCCTTTCGTTCAGCAGCGCGATGGCTCATCCCAAGCTCACAAATGGCCTCTTGGTCGGTTGGTTTGAATTCACTATTGTTCGCTATGACAAGCGCTCGCCCCCGCAGCAGTGCATTGTCGGACCCCTTAAATCCCTGAATCTCCAAGATGTGACATTGCGTTGCTTCCCCGTCATCAGCATTTTGGATGAGCTCTTTGATTATGGGGAAGCCTCGGTGGTAGCGATCACGCAGGTTGGTTCGAAGATGCTCGATAATACCTCTCGCACCAATATGAAGACCACGGCTGACCACGCTCATCTGGCGCGTTGCCGCTTCGCTGGACGGGTCCTCGAGAATCATGTCAGCGACCTCCTAGCCGAGAATCTTCAAGTTGACTAAATGCTGGATCGCACACACGCACCGCAACACTCCCCCTCATGGACACGCTCAGCCGACGGCAGTTCCAGCCACGGCTGTAGCATCCAGCCACACGCTCGCAGGTCGGGTGGCAGTCATGACCAGCTCGTCGCGGGCACGGGTTGCAGCCACATACAGGAGACAGCGCTCGTCGGTTTCGTAGTCCTCGTGGCTCACCGCGTCGCCAAACCGCTCGTCGGGCAGCTCGTAGGGAACGATACCACGATCCAGGGCCGCTATCAGAACGTTGGGGAACTCCAGACCCTTCAGACGGTGCATAGTCGCCAAGCGCACGCCTGGGCCCAGACGCTCGTCGCTCTCCTCGTTGACCATGACCGTCTCGATCCCCGCGAGGGCTGGTCGCACCCGGTCAGTCAGGATTTCCTTTGTGCGAGCGGCGATGCAGACTTCCTCGGGCTTGACTGACTGTAGCCATCGACGGACCTGCCCCTGAATGAAGGTTCCTTCCTCTTGGTGGTAGGGAAACGTTTGAATGTCCGGACGGACCCCTGGGCGCAAAGCGCGATACCCCTGAAGTGTATCGGGATGCTCATCCAGATCATCGATTGGAACCCCAGATAAAAGCGCTACCGCCCACTTTCCGATCGCGTCGGTAGTGCGGTAGTTGATGTACAACCGCCGAGACCTGCCGCGGATCTCTATGCCCGCCTTACCCAGGCTGGTGCGATGCCCGTAGATCCGCTGATGTGCATCGCCCACTACAAACAGGTCGTTACCCCCCTGCGGGACCAGGGTCCGGAGCAGGCGAAGATCAGCCAAGCTGAAGTCCTGCACTTCATCAGCCAGAACTGCCTTGTACGGCAGCATGCCCGGGTTCTTCTCCAGATATCGGCGAGTCTCACGCACAATGTCGGCGAATTCCAATCTACCGGAGCCCTCCACCAGGGCCCGATATTCCTCGAACACCCTCCACACTTCCAGGCGCTGTTTTCGCGACAATGATGTACCTCGCCCGGTCCGTGGGGCCTGTAAATACTCCTCCTTGGTCGTGATACCCTGAGCCTGCACGACCTGCTTCCACTCATCTTTGAAGAAACCGATATGAAGTCCGGCCGAGCTGGTTCCATATGTCTGATCCCAAAAGCGGCGAGCTGTCCTCTCGTCCAGTATCGATACTGCGACCCCTTGGCTACGCATGAACTGCGTCGCCCATTGGTGCAGGTTCACCACCTCCAGGCGTGAATATTCTGAACCGCATAGCGCTTGCAGTTGGTGCCGCAAATCGGCGGACAGGTTGCGGGTGAAGGTGGTAACCAGAATCCGATCATCCGGCTGGTTGAAAACCTCCTTGGCCAGATGACGGGCGCGATGCATTAGGACGACCGTCTTGCCGGTCCCCGCTCCTCCGAGCACTTGCACGGGTCCCCGGGCCTGCATGCTGACCAACCGTTCCTGGCTGGGGTGGAGAAACCGCCGCCAGAGGTCAAGCGGTGCGTTGAGCATTTCGGCCAGCTCTCGCTCGCTATCGATAAGGTGAAATCTTCGCTTTGATTCTGGATGCTCCAAGGCCTTCTTGAAATCCTGGACATTCACGGGCACAGGGGGGATCGGGGTCCGGGCCAGCTCCTCGAGAGCTTGTTCCAGAGACATTCCCGTAGCCATTAGATAGAGCGCGTCGGCCGCTTCTCGCGGCAGGTACGGCGCTAGACCGTCGAGGTCGGCATCACAACGAAGCGCTCGGACCGACGGGAGGAGCTGATCTGGTACGCCTGCCAGCGCCAGTTTAGCATCCGCGACACTACCAAACAATCGGTCCCGTCCATCGTTAGGCTCCGCTGGGAGAGAGGTAGGAAGTTTACCCCCTTCAAGGACCTCGTAGACCTGCAGGGAGCCCAGCACCGGGTTGACCTCAAAACGCTTGTTGCGAGCCCACTGCATGGCTTCGTCATGATGATCGACCCATACGCACAGGTACGTATCACTTTTGTGGGGATGCACGACGATGGCCCTGTAGTCCAGCCCAATGCGAACGCTATGGACCTTCTCGTCTCGGGCCTGCGCCAAGGGCTCGTAGTGGATGCTGGCTTGGGTGGGATCCAGCCGGAACTTCTCCGTAAATTCTCGCACTTTCCGTTGCTGCTGCTTGGGAATCCGAGCATAAGCCTCAAGAAAATCGGCGGATATCGCTACGTTGGGCATGGCGTCTCCTTGCTGCCGAGGGCATCCTCGACCTCCGTCACGGACAGTGGAATGTGGAGCAGCGTCCACCCTGCAATCTCGATGCTTTGCCCCGGCAGGACAATCCCGAGGCGGGCATCCGGCCAGGCGAGCTCCAAGGTGGCCACGACACGGCCGGTTGGCCCTTTGACATCAAAGCCGATTTCTGGGAGCCGACCCCGCCATTGGCGTAGAAACTCGTGGCAGGATGGGTGCGCCAGGTCGAGAGCTTCACGGAGGGCCGCATCCACAGTTTCCGTATACATCCGCTGTGGAGCCTCCGCTTCCGAAGGGACCTGAGCCAGCCCTTCCGACGCAATCACCTCCAGGTTGGCTAGAAACTGGAGCAGGTTCCACGCGGCGAGCCCCGTCTGCCAGCTCGTCTTGAATCGGTCATCGCTGCGCCCGGGAGCCTCGTCAAAGAAGCGCAAGCTGGCCTGAACGTCGCCAAGAGAAAGGGTCAAGACGGCGTCCTTGGAGATATCGAGTAGCAGAGTACACCAGGGGTCTTCTCGATACCAGGAATAGAAAAGTGACCCAGGCTCAGTCTCTACAGGGTCCAAAGTAAACCGTACCGGCCCCGTCTTGAGACGGTCCCGAAAGCCCTGCAAGCAGGACACCGAAAGGCTGCGATTCTGCTTGAACGTTGCGAAGGCCACGCATTCTGTCAGCTTTCGCCAGGCGCCTATCGCAGGGCTTCGCAGGTAGTCTATAAGCTGCTCCAGAGGGCCATGAGAGATTACTTCGTGGCTGAGACCAGGCCGATGTTCAAGCAACTTCTTGAGGTAGTTGGCATCCACACTGCCAAACGGTGAGGGAACCACGCCCTGTCCGCCCAGGGCCGCCTCGATGTCGTCCCAGGTGAGGGTCCACACGAGGAAACGACCGGATGCGATAAGGGCCTGTCGTTTCTGCACGTCGTCCGCAATACGGCCAGTCTCCTGGTGGGGCTGCGCATGGTATTCGAACCCATCGCAGAACACCGCAACAGGCAGCGCCGCCTCGCCCCCTTGGACGCAGTGGAGGAGAAAGTCCGGACGGCAGGTGTACGCTACGTGATCTCCCGGCCCCAGGTCGACCTGCGGTTCAACGCTCCAAACCTTGTCATCTATGGTGAGTTGCCAGCACAGCTTCCCGTCGCGCAATGTCTCGCCCATGACCATGGTGTTATCACGTTCGCTTCGTTGCCGCAGGGCCTCGACGAAGCGCTGCTCGAGTTCCGATTCAACCCGACTCTCCAAGGCGACCTGGGAGAGGGTCGCCACTTCCCGCAGGTCGGACTGGTGTTCGAGAATCTCCGTCAGCAGCCGAATGGCTCGCCGCCTAGAGATGTCGGGCAAATCATATTGCGTCTGGTAGGCATACAGGCATCGATAGCAACCATCCCGCTCCGGGTGCAGGCGACATGAACAGGCCAGCAACGCATCCAGCGCCTTCTGGAGGACGCTCATGAAGGTGCCCGCTTTCCACATTTCAGCCAGATAGCCTGTGCCACCTGGCACGGCGTCGTATATGACCACATAGGTGCGCCAGGCTTTAACCACGCCGGGGGCGGGTTCTCGAAGCGTCTTGACCTGCAGATGTCCCGGATTGCCCTGAAACCAGCGCCGTAAACCCAGTTGGAGGGCCGCTTGGAACGATGCCCGGATCTCATCGATATCCACCGCAGCGACCGGCAAGAGGACGCGGATTGCTTCCGAGGTGACTTCCCGATACAGATGCAGAGTTCTGGTCTTTTCCGGGACTCGAGCGTCCCGAAATTTGCACCAGCCGGCGTGATCCATGCGCTTGGACTGGTTCTTGCCCGGGTCTCGCGGGTCTCTCACCTTGCCACAACTGGCGCAGACCTGGAAGCCGTTCACTTTGAGCAGGTGTCCGGCCACAGCTATTTCCGTACTCCGACCAGGCTTGTAGCCAAAGTTGATTTCCCGCAGAGTCAGCCCCTGAAGAAGCTCATAACCGAATGGAAGGCTTTCAATCAGACGGGCACCCTTCCAATGCTCGGGTCCTACGTCGATGACATCTAGAATCTCATACTGTCGGAAATCGCGATCGTCGTTGTCGTCCCCTGCCAGGCTCTCCAGTAGTTGAGATAAGGACCAGACGCGTTTGAAAGGCAACATCCAACGCGTCTGCCCGGCATCGGCCCAACTCGTAGAATGACAGCGAGGGCACAACCCCGGGTCGGTCTTATCCTCTAACAAGAGCTTCTCAACGTGATGACAATCGGGGCAAAGTCGCCAGTGCTCCAGCAAAGGTCGAGCTGACGTCCCGACGTCCACCTGCGTGATCACGACCCGACGTCCATCGGCGTAAAAGGTATTGTACGGGGCCATCTCACGCAAGGCGGCGCTGGCTGGGCGCACATACTCCCGCGCCTGGTAACCCGCTTTCGACTGGGGATCCTTGGCCGGGGTCTGAATCACTGAATGCAGATGGACGCCCGCCTCGGGAAAGGCATAATTGGGCAACACGCCCCCATCGGTGAGTACCTCCAGGGGGTACTTGGCGAGCAGCTCTTCCTGCAATCGATAGACCGCCTTGCGGGTCCCCTGCAGGTCCCGCTTCTCGACCTCTGGGTGCTCCGAACTTTCCGGCCGGGCCTCAACCTCCTCAAGGCGGGCGTTGAGCCGCTTTCCGAGACGAATCAACTCTTGGGCCTCTCCCTGAATGCGGGCAAATGCACCCTGCACCAAGGCCGGGATGTCATCGCTGGTGGCGAACGCAACAAGACGTTCCAGATTATCTGCCTGCACAACATCCTTGAAGAGATGGCAAAAGGAAGCCGCAACTTCACTGCGATGCGCGCGGTAATAGTCGAGGAAGCGTCTTGGAAATGCCCTATCGCCCAGACATTGCCTGGTGTATCGAGGAATCCCTAGCAATTCGGTCTCCTGGCGGGCCCAGCAGTCCATCCC
>DASYBA010000178.1:0-2022 GCA_036501005.1 Candidatus Xenobia bacterium
CTTGCTGTCCCAGCTCCCCGTCCCGCAGGGCCTGGGAGTATTATGCCACCCCCGGGAGAACTCCTAGCTCCTCGGCTCGACCAGGTTGTGCTTCATGGCGTGAAGGACGGCCTGGGTGCGGTCTTTGACGCCCAGTTTGCGCAGCAGGGACGTCATGTGGGCTTTCACCGTTTTTTCCGTAATGCACAGCACGTCGCCGATCTCCTGGTTGCTCTTGCCCTCGAACAGGAGAGACAAGACCTGGCGTTCCCTATCGCTCAGCACGGCCGCCGGCGACGGCGCGGGGCGGGCCGACATGCCCACCAGTTCACTCAAAATGCGCCGGCTCACCTTGGGGTTGATGGCGTTGCCCCCGCTCAGCACCGTCTTGATGGACTCTGCCAGGGTGCGTGAGTCCACGTCCTTGAGCAGGTAGCCGCTGGCGCCGACCTCGATCGCCTTGCGAATCTTGTCGGTCTCCTCGTTCATCGTGATCATGATGATCTGCACCTCGGGCCAACGGGACTTGATGGTCCGGGTCGTTTCAATACCGTCGATGTCGCCTTCCAGGTTGATGTCCATCAGCACCACGTGGGGGTTCTGCATCTCGACCAGCTTCAAGGCCTGGGCGCCGCTGAGCGCTTCACCCACCATCTGGAACTCCGGATGCTCCTCCAGCATGAGTCGCAGCCCTCGACGGATGATCAGGTGATCGTCCACCACTGCGATACGGATGTCTGCCATGAGGTGTGCCTCCTAATTTGGCTGTCCCGCCGCCACCGGGGCGAGCGGGAGGGTGAAGTGGAACGTCGACCCCACGCCCGGCGTGCTCTCCGCCCACACCTTACCTCCGTGCAGGCTGACCAGCGACCGCACGATGGACAGGCCCAGGCCGCAGCCCGGAATGCGACGGACGTGTTCCGACGATGGCCGATAGAATTCATTGAACAGCTTGGGAATCTCCTGGGGCGAGATACCGAGCCCCTGGTCTCTGACAGACAACTGCAACCAGTCGCCATCGACCGCCCCAAAAATCTCGATGGGGGTGCCGGGGGTGGAGAACTTGATGGCATTCGATACGAGGTTCATGAGAATCTGGATCACCCGGTCCCGATCAGCATCCACCGGGGGAAAGTCGCCGGACACTTGGAAAGGGCGACCGGGCGAGACGTGGCGCCACCCCGGCAGACACTCATCGACGATCTCGCGAACCTGGAACACCTGGCTGTAGAGCACCAGGCGCCCGTTCTCAAAGCGCGACAGGTCCAGCAGGTTGTCCAGCAGCGAGGTCAGGGTGCAAGCCGTGCCGTGCAGCTCGGAGATCATCAGTTCAATCTCCTTGCGCTGCGGGCGCCGCTGCAGCATCAGATCCAGCACCGTGCGCATGCCGACCAGGGGCGCCCGCACGTCGTGGGCGATCATGGCGATGAGGTTGGCCTTGGCCGAGTTTGACCGGCGGAGCTCCTGCACGGTGTGGGTCAACTCATTCTGGGCGGCTTTCAAAGCCTGGCTCTGCTGCAAGCTTTGCAGACACCGATTCACCACCCGGGTCAGCTCGATGTTTTCGAACGGTTTGCGGAGAAAGTCGGTGGCGCCTGCCTGCAGGGCTTGAACCGCCACGTCGACGGTGGCGAAGCCCGTCATGATGACCACCGGCATGTCGGCCTTGGTCTGGTGAATGCTGCGCAGGAGCTCGATGCCGGACATCTCTGGCAGCGAGACGTCAGACAGCACCAGGTCGACAGCCCCGCCCTCGAGAATGCGACGGGCTTCGGGACCGCTCCCCGCCACGATCACGTCGTGGCCCTCGTCTTTCAACACGAGGCCGCAGAGCCGGCGAACGACTGCATCGTCGTCCACCACAAGGATAGAAGCCATCGCCCGTCGGTTCGGCAACAGCCCCCGTCCGGCCTTCAGGCGGGCGCTGGGCCGCGCTCCCGTAGAGCCTGGCAACGAACGCCTCGGCGGGACAATTCCTCCAACGCCAGGTCCAGCGCGGCCACCGTCTGGATGGCCGAGCGGCGTCCGTCGTGGCTGGCGTCG
>DASYBA010000179.1:0-6335 GCA_036501005.1 Candidatus Xenobia bacterium
CGGCTACGCACTGTACGACGACCGGGACGTCGGCGCCTCGGTGACGTTCGGTCGCCTCATCAACGAAGACCTGCGGCTCTTCCTCACCCTCAAGAAAGAGCACATCGAGATCACCGAAGATCCGGCCTCCCAGTTCGTGCCGGTCGGTCTGGGCACCGGTGACATCAACAGCGTGGCGCTGGCCGGGCTGTACGATACCCGGGACGACATCTTCAATCCCCACAAAGGCACGTACATCAACCTCGGCGTGGTCGGGGCGGGTGGCCCGCTGGGGGGCAACTTCAAGTACACCAAGGTGCAGGGCGAATTCCGCAAATACATTCCCATGAAGAAAGATCGCGTCATCGCCACCCGGTTCTGGGGCGGGAGCATCAACGGCACGGCCCCGGTCACCGAGTTCTTCTTCCTGGGCGGCATCGACACCCTGCGGGCCTACCCTGACAACTCGCTGCTCGGCACGTCGTTCATCCTGGCCAACGCCGAGTTCCGTTTTCCCATTGCCAAGCTGAAGCTGCTCAGCGGCGCGGTCTTCGCCGAAGCTGGCAACGCCTACAACAACGGCACCCTGTCCAACGCCCAGACCTTCAACAACGGCCGGGGCCTTCTCACCGATGGTGGCGTCGGCCTACGACTGGTCTACCCCTCGCTGGGTCTGGGCGTCATTCGCCTCGACTACGCGGTCGGGCAGAACGGCGGCCGTTCGAGCGTCGGCATCGGTCAATCGTTCTAACCAAGAGGAGTGATTCATTTGCGTAAATTATATGCGGGGATGGCGGTGGCGGTGTTGCTGCTGTCCGGGTGCACCCCGAAGTCGGGCACGCCCACCAATACGTCGTCCGGCGGCCCCGAAGGCGGCCAGCACACCCTGCTGGGCGCGTCCAAGTCGGGGGTGGCGGAGCTGGACCCCAGCCAGGTCTACAAACTGTCCGCCTATACCGACCTGAACAAGAAGCTGGACGACGAGGCCAAGAAGATGGCCGATGAGTTGCAGGGCGAGGTCAAGGCCCACAAGGTCAGCCAGGACCAGCTTGCGGTCGACCGGCTCAAGATGCAGGAGCAACTCAACGAAGAGCGGGCCAAGGCGCAGAACCCTCTCAACGACAAGGTGTCGCACATCATCGCCGACATCGCCAAGGAGAAAGGGTACACGGTGGTGCTGGACAAGCGCATCGTGGTGACCGGGGTCGACGACATTACTGACGAGGTCAAGAACCGCTTCGAGAAGAACCAGGTGTCCAGCGGTACGCCGGCGCCGGGTGACCAGAACAGCGGCGTGGGCTACGTGAACGAAGACACCATCAGCGATCTCAAGATGTTCCACGACGCCCAGGGCCAGCTCCAGCAGTACTATCAGAAGCTGCAACAAGAGTACCAGAAAAAAGAGAAGTCGTTGTCTGCCGTGCAGAAGGGCGACCTCGAGAAAGAGCTGGCCGACCAGTTCAACGGCAAGAAGGCCGCCCTGTTCGGCCCCTTGCAGGACAAAGTGCACACCATGATCGCCCAGGTGGCGAAGGATCAGAACCTGAGCCTGGTTCTCGACACCCAACAGGTGATGTGGGGCGGCAAGAACATCACCACCGACGTCATCGCCAAGCTGGTGAAGACCAACTCATAGGGGAAATCGCATGAAACGCTACGCACTTGGTATTGGCGCGGTGGGCCTGGGCCTGCTGCTCTCGGTGGGCCGAGTCCATTCAGAGGAACCGAAGCCCGCTCCCGGCCTCAGCTTCGCGGTGGTAGACTACCAGAAGCTGCTGGCCGCCCACAAGGACTACAAGAACCTCTCCGTGCTGGATGAGGAGATCAAGCGTCTGACGGTCAGCCTGGAAGGCCCGGGCAGCGACGATCCGCGTCTGGCGAAGGAAGTCCAGCGTCAGCTTGAGGCCCTGCAGAAGCAGTTCAAGGTACGGTTCCAGGCCAAGAACGAGGCGGCCATCGCCAGCCTCAAGGCCGACCAGGCGCAGATGGAGATCGACCTCCGCTCGTACGCCGCTCAGCTCAATCAGCAGTTCAAGGAGCAGGTGTCAAAGCTGCCCAAGGCGCCGCCCCCCCCCTCCATGCCGGCGGACATGGCCGGCACCAAGACCGAGATCCAGGGCGAGATGAAGTCGTACTTTCAGGATCTGGCGCTGCTCCGCCAACGCCAACTGGCCGCTCGACGCCTGGAGCTGTCGCGCGGGGTCGAACAGCAGCTCAACACCAAGAAAAACGAGCTGGATGCGCAGTTGAGTGCCTATGAAGCACAACTCAACAGCGAGAGCCAACAACAGAAGGTCAACCTCGAGTTGCAGAAGATCAGTGCCAAGAACGACGACGAGCGCAACAAGATCGAGCAGCAGTTGACCAGGCTCAAGCAGGATCAGGAAGACAAGCGTCAGGCCCGGCGCAGCGAGCTGGCGGCCCAGTTTGAGGCGGCCAAGAAAGATGCGATGGCCAGGATCGACGGCCAGATCAAGACCTACGAGGCCCGCATCGACGCCGACGCGCAGAGCAAGGTGGCGGCCGAGCAGCAGCGGCTGGTCCACCACTATTACCCCAACGCCCCGAACCCGCAGGCGGTGGCCGCCATGCAGGCCCAGGAGTCGAAGCTGCCCCAGCAGGTTGCGGCCCTCAAGGCCGAGCAGTCGGAAATGAAGGGCCAGTTTGACGCTCGCCGGCGAGACCTGGAGGGTCGCTTCCGCGCCCACCAGGATGAGGTCAAGTCGCAACTGCAGGCCGACTACAAGCAGATGAAGACCGAGTTCGACCAACAGGCCGACGCCCTCGTCAAGCGCATTCGCGAGCGCGGGGTGGCGGTCAGCAAAGACGAAGCCGACAAGATCGCCAAGATCAAGACCGAGCTGAAAGACATGCGGGCCCAGCGTGACCGCCTGTACGATCACATGCAGGCCGACCTGAAGACGCAGGTCGACACCGTGGCCAAGAAGGACAACGCGCCGGTGGTGGTCGGGTCCTATCTGGTCAACAATAAGTGCAAGGACCTCACGGCTGAAGTGCTGCAAGCCATGAGCCAGTAGGAGACCCATGCGTAAGTTCTATCTGTTTCTCGCGGCGGTGCTGCTGATGCTGGCGCCGCCACCGGCCCGGGCCGACTCGCCCACCGCCCTCAGCATCGGCATTGTCGACGTCAACCGCATCATCCAGGAACAGCCGGAGTACCAGCAGTACAGCCAACAGTACATGGATGAGCGCAAGAAGCTGTTCGACCCGGGCAAGGCCAAGACCTCGGCCCAGTTCAAGAACGTCCTCGTCCAGCGGCGCAACGAGATTCAGGAAGCCGAGGAGAAGTGGGGCAAGATCAAGCAGCAGTTCATCGTCGACATCACGACCCGTATCCAGAAGGCGTCGGATCAGGTCATGAAGGACAAGAAGCTGGACTTCGTGCTGATGGACGCCCCCTGGTATCCCGGTGCGCCGCTGCACCAGTCCGGTGCGGTCGACATCACCACCGACGTGCTGCTGGCCCTGAAGAACCAGAAGTGAACCCGCAGGCCTGCGTCGCGGACAGCGCGGTTCTGGGCCCCGGCGTGCAGGTCGATCCCCTGGCCTACATCGGGCCCGAGACCCACGTGGGCGCCCGCACCCGCATCGGCAGCGGCTGCTACCTGGGCGCCGGGGTTCATGTCGGCGAGGATTGCGTTCTCGAGGCCGGCGTCGTCATCCTGGATGGCTGCACCATCGGCCATCGAGTGCGCATGGCACCGGGCTCCGTGCTGGGCACCGACGGCTTCGGCTATGCGCAGGATGAAGGTCGCCACCACAAGATTCCCCAGGTGGGAACGGTCGACATCGGAGATGGCGTCTGCATGGGAGCTGGGGTCTGCATAGACCGCGCCACCACGGGGGCCACCCGGGTCGGCGCTGACTGCGAGCTGGGGCCGATGGTGCAGTTGGGGCACAACGTGCGCCTGGGGGCCCGCTGTCGGCTGGATTTCCAGGTCGGCATCGCGGGCTCGTCGGTGCTGGGCGACGACGTCGTCATCGAGGCGCAAGCGGGCCTCCACCAACATATCACGGTGGGCTCCGGCGCCCACCTGGGGCCTCGAGCCGGCGTCATCAACAACATTCCCGAGGGGGCCTGGTACACGGGCTTTCCGGCCCGTCCCCAGGAAGAGACCGCCGCCATCGACCAGGCGGTCGCCAGCCTGCCCCAGTGGCTTAGAGAAAATTTCAAAAACCCACCGCCCGCAACGCAGGAACCGTAAGTTCCAGTCGAAGGCTCCGGAGCTGACCACGACTGGTCTTGCGACGATGCGGTTTGAGCAACGTTCAATTTTGAAAAGGGGAGTGAATCTCATGCGTAAGGATTGGTTGGCCGTGGCCTTGATGGGCGCCCTCAGCGTCAGCGTCAGCGCCACCGCCTCGCACCACCCCCACCCCGCCGTGCACGCGGCGGCCAAGGTTTCCGTCACGGTCGGTCGACACGCCGTGCTGACGGTCTGCGGGGTCAGCACGTTCGACGCTCGCAAGAAGGCCTGGCAGGTTCAGCAGCGGGTGGACGAGGCCCTCAAGTGGGGCATTCCGCCGGAACGCATCGCCTTGCGCAAGGTTGGGCACGTGCTGGAAGTCACGTGGGGCGGCCACGTCGTGGCCACGGTCGACGGCCTGCAGGCTCGCGGCCATCACATGAAGCCCTGGGCGCTGGGCAACGCGTGGGTCTCCAGCCTGCGGCACGCCGCGGCCGAGCAGACCTTCAACGTGTCGGAGAAGGGCGTCATCCTGGCGGTCGGCGACACCCACGCCCTGCAGTTGACGGGAGAACTGGCGGGGCCTACGACGGCCACCGTCGACGGCATCCTGGTGACGGCGCAGGTGGACAATGCAGGCCACCAGGTGACGCTGAAGGCCCTGCACGCGGGCAACGCGGTGGTCACCCTCCACCGGGGCCACCAACAGCTCCCCGTCAAGGTCGCCGTGCGAGACCTGGCCGGTCAGGTGCCGGCCGAACTGTCGTGCGTGGTGACCGGCGATCCCGCGCCTCGCACGGTGCTCAACGATGCCCTCATGTACGCCATCAAGGGCGGCGTCCACCCGGCCGCGGGGGCCAAGATTTACGTGCACGGCGACCCCCCCCTGCCGGACAGCCTGGCGGCCGGACAGCAGGCGACGTTCACGCTGCCCCTCTCGGTGGAAGGCGCGGAGCTCCTCACCGTCAAGCGAACGGTGCGGGTCACCGTCCAGAATCGCCCGACCATGCTGTCGGATGCCTCGCTCCTCATGGTATCCAACCGGCCCGAGAACGTGGAGGGTAACGGCGTCATCTTCAGCGGCAAGTTTGGCCCGGGCCGCCCCGCCCGGCTGGTCTATGCCCACACCAACGTGGGCAGCCAGCCCCGCCAGATCTGCGTCACCTTGACCAACCGGGCAGACCGTCCGGCCGAGGTCTTCCTGGTCGGCGTGGCGGGCGCCCCGCAAATCAATCCGACGGTCGCGGGCACCGCCTCGGAAGCGGCCTTTCTACAGCGGTCGGCGGCTTCGGCCGGGGTCATCTTGACCATCCCGCCTCGCACCGGCTGGCAGGTGTTGCAAGAGAGCATCCCGGCCCAGCAGCGGCTGGTCGGGCTGGCCCATCTCGAGTGTCTGTCCGGCGGCGATCTGGAGGTCACCGTGCAGGCCCGGGAGGGCAACATGCCGTTGGCCGCCGCCGGCCAGACGACCATCGGCGACAATGCCGCCTCCACCGATCATCCACGGGGCACCTTCCCGTCTCCCAACCACCCCATCCAGGCCACCTACAAAACGGGCGACAACCCCGCATCGGTGGCGGTGGGTGACGAGGCTCCCCCGGTCGACACCGCCAGCGGCGAGCGGGACACCGGCAACGTGGGGGTGCTCTACCATCTGACGGTGAAGCTCTCCAATCCGAGCGATCAGGCCCGCAAGGTTGACATCGCCTACGCGGCCGGCGACAATCCGAGTCGGGCATGCTTCCTCATCGCCGGTCGCACCCAGGAGACCGAACTGGTTCCGGCCAATACGGAGGCGCCGCTGCAGACCATCGAACTGGGCCCCAACGATACTCGCAACGTGGAGTTGACGACGGTGGGTCTGCCGGGGGCCGGTCTGCCCGCCCACATCGTGCTGCGCACCGAGCCCACGGCCGTCTCGGCCGCGCCAGCCCTGCCCGGCCAGCCGGCAGCGCCCACCCCCGAGACGCCGGGCGGCCCCATCATCACGCCGGGGCAACCCATGCAAGGAGCACACTGAAGGTCATGTCAAGAACGCTGCGGGCGCCGGTCGAGTTGGCCGGCCGCGGCTTGCACAGCGGAGTCCCGGTTCGTCTGACCGTGGAACCGGCCCCGGCCGGCCACGGTCTTTCGTTTGTCCGCACCGAC
>DASYBA010000180.1:0-6743 GCA_036501005.1 Candidatus Xenobia bacterium
GGAGAGAAAGCCCTGCGGCGTCTGAGCGGGCCCCAGCGGGGGCGGTGGGGAGAGAAAGCCCTGCGGCGTCTGAGCGGCCGATCCGATAGGGACTCAGGCCGAGCGGCCTCTACGCAAAAGTACGCTTCATCCGGAAGACCCCTCTTTATGTGCTGGCAGTGTTCATTCTGATAGCATTGCTCGTCGGGCTCCCGCCTATGAGAAGGGTCTTCTGAGGCTGAAACGTCCTGATCGCGGCGGCCCCTGTACATGCGACACGATACGTGCACCAACCTCGGGAGATGCGTCCAAGACCCGCATGAGCGTTAGTCGGGGGCTCCGCCCGAACCCCCGCGGCTGCAGTCACCCTTCGTCGGGCCGCTCGCCGGGGTCAGGCGCCAGACCGGGGCCGTTGCGGCGGCCGAGGGGGCACCGCCTGGCGGCGGGCGGCTGCGTGGGGAAGCCCCGTGCTGGCGGGCTGGGGGCAGGAATGGGGGCCCCGTGCTGGAGCGGCCCCGCAAGCTACGCTTGCGTCGGGCCGGGACGGGAAGGCGCATGAAAGATTGTATCCGACACGATGCAAATGCTCAAGAGACCTGCGTGACAGTCGCATCCTGACGTAGCCCACTCTGCGAGCAAGAGACACGCCAGCCGTGGCCACTGTCGCAATCCCGGATAGCCCTGTTCAGCGAAGGCGCGTCCAGACATTCCGACAGCAAGAGACACGCCAGACCGTGTCCGGCACTCCCCGGACAGCCCGGTTCCGTGAAGGACGCATGCAGGGCCCATTCCGACGACGCCATCTATGCTCGGCCAGATCGGACGCGCTCACCTTGATCCGTTGTACGATCGATGATGGCCGCCGCACGGTCGAGTAGCCGGGGGAGGTTTCCCTCCCCTAGCTCTCACAGAACCGTACTTGTGGATCTCACATACGGCTCTTCGGGACGTGGGGTCGGCCGAAGCTTATTCCACGCCAGCGGGTTTCCCCACCTCAGCTGCTCTGTTGCTGCGGAAGCTGCGCTTGCAGCCACTGCTGCACCAGAACGAGGGGCTGTTCGACATGCCGGGCGTGCCATTTATCCCAAATCGAGACCAGGCCTCGCTTCGCCAAATAGGCGGGGCGAAGTCCCAGACTGACTTGTAAGCAGCCACTCATGGCCCACCATGCATGGTTACGCCCGAGTGACTTCCTGGCCGTTTCCTTGCGAATGCCGAGTGTGATGAGACGGTTGATAATCGTGCGCTTGGTTTTCCATTGCCGAAGCTGGATGGCACGCAGGCGCCGGCGGATATGGGCATCCAGGGGTCTGAACTCTTCCGCCCCTTTCTCGGTACAGACGTGAAAGTGGCTGAGCCAGCCGACGATGTACTCGTTTATTCTCTTGACGCAATCGTCGAACGATTGCCCCCAGAGCCGAGGTGTCAGCTGGACGATTCGCTCTCTGATGCGAGTCACTGACCGCTTCGACAAGTGAATCTCCACCGCATCCGTTTCCGTGGAGCAGCGAAGTCGGAATCCCAGAAAATGCCGGTCGCCAGGATGGGCAACCGCACTCTTGTCCTTGTTCACCAACAGGCGAAGACGCCGCTCGATGAACCGGGTGATGCTCTCCATGACCCGCTGGCCGGCCCGTTCCGTGTATACGTAGATGTTTTGATCATCGGCGTATCGCACGAACCGGTGGCCACGCCGGGCCAGCTCCCAGTCAAGTTCGTCCAGCACGATGTTGCTGAGGAGCGGCGAAAGTGGTCCGCCCTGGGGCGTGCCCTCCTCCGTGCTCACCACAACACCATCCGGCAGTACAACCTTGGCCTTCAGCATCATCCGGATGAGGCGGAGAAGACGGGCATCCTTGATGTCTCAGGCAAGCCGGGCCAGCAACCGCTGGTGGTTCACCCTATCAAAGAAGTTGGATAAGTCGATATCGACCACCCATTCCCGACCCTCCTCCACATACGTCTTGGCTTCAGCGATCGCCGTGTGACATCCTCGGCCAGGGCGGAACCCATGACTCGAGTTGTGAAACGTCGGCTCGTAGTTCGGGCTGAGAACTTGCGCCACAGCCTGGCTAACGATCCTGTCGATCACGTCGGGAATTCCAAGTCCCCTTTGGCCCTTGCCGCCGGGTTTCGGTATCCATACACGGCGGATCAGCCCTGGTTGGTACGTTCCGGCCAGGATCGCTTGTCGAAGCCTCGGGAGCAGCTTGGGAAGCCGTCTTTCGACGTCCTCCACCGTCTGCCCATCCGGCCCCGGGGCGCCCCGGTTGGCCCGAACCTGTTGGAAGGCTTTCCGCAGATTATCGATGGCCGCCACTTCTTCCAGCACCATCGGTGGCAGAACGGGCCCCTCCGTGTTCTCCGACTTCGGCACCGCTTCAACGCTCGGCGTGGGTTGGCCCACGTCCAACGTAGAGACGTCCCCTTGCGGGCTGTCGGCTGTCTCGAAGCTCATGTAGAGTTGTTCTGCCGATTGACTGACCGTCGCCGCCTTCCCTCCCCGCCTTGCGGCGGTTGAGGCCTTCTTTCGAGGGCTTTCCGGTACTATGCGGCGATCCCACTTCCCTCGTCCCGTTGCCATGTCGTCCTTTCGTCCTTCACAGCTACCACCGCTCCCAAAGGTGAGAGGCGGAGGCCGAGAGATCTGCCCGATTAAGTAACGCAGAGTTTCGCCTGGTACCGTCGCCACTACATCCGTCCATCCGACGAAAATCGGGTTCATTGGGCCCAGCCAACTTCCCCATGGACGTCTGCCTTACGGCGCTTCGCTTGCGCTCGATGCCAGGTTTCACCATAGACTTCCACCAGACGCTCTCTTCGGCCGAGGTCGTACGCAAGCGATGACCTTTGCCTCGTCGGCGCCCTTGTCGACTAGGTGTGGGGTTCCCTTCGTCGGGGTCCCCGGGTGGACTTTCACCTCCTTACTCTGCGCCCATGTCGGGCGTGTCGGGCGCCGTTCCGTCGCCACGTGCAGCGGCATGGGACAAGCTGCTCCGGCAACTCCTCTAAAAGGAAGCGGACTTGGCCGCCTGGAACCGTCGTCCGAGATCGCAGCAGGATGGGGGTTTCCATGCGGCCGTCTATCGAGACCAAGGTCCGAGCTTTGGAGTCTGCAGTCGTCCACCACGACTGGCCGGAGGTGTCCGGCCACCTCAAGGCGCACGGCGTGCGACTGGCCTACCACGGCTATGTGCACCTGGTCAACGAAGCCATGGACGCGCTCCCTGCCGCTGCCGCGTGGAACCCGGCGGTGGTCTTCGTGCGAGGGTGCCTGTGCGACATCCAGGGTCGTGGCCAGGACGCCCTGGATACCTTTGGCGGCCTGTTGGAACTGGACCCCCGGACACTGGGCCCGGAAAGGCGTTCCGAAATCCTCTGCCGCATCGCCCGCTGCAAGATGGAGTATGGCGGCACGGTGGATGTGGCGAGTCTGACTCGTCAGTCGGCCTCGGTCGCCCAACGCGCTCCGCACCTCTGGAATGCCAGGACCCGCGTCGTGCCGGGCGGCATCCGACTCCTCCAGGGCGGGGCTGGGCTCCCGGCCGACCGGCAGCTCCGAGAAGGATATCGAATGGCGGCAAGCAGCGGTTATCCTGAGCTTCACCGAGTGGCCGCCAGCGGGTACGCCCTGGATCTTCTCGGGCGGGGTGAGGTGGAACGGGCGGCGAGGGTGCTGCGGGGAGCCCTTTGTGGCATGGCCATTCTCGGAACGCCGTACGACCGGCTTCACCTCCTGATGAACCTCGCGCTCGTCTTACACCATGGCGGGATGCCTCGAGTCGGCGGTCGCCGTCGTGGACGAGGCCACGCCCATCCAGACCCTGTTCGCGGGGTCCTTTCCCGCCGCCGCCCTGGATGCCGTTCGTTTCATGCTGGCCATCGAACAACATGACCTCAGCCAGGCCGAACGGATCCGCAACGCGCTGCGCGGCATCCCCTTGCCGTTTCAGATTCGGGCCTGGACCCACCGGACCGAGGTGCTTTTCGACCTTGCCGTCCATCGCCTGGACGATGCCGAGGCCTCGGCCGGCCGCATGATGGCCGCCCTGAAAGAGGTGGGCACCGGCGGCTTCTTCGCCCCCGAGTGCTTCCTTACCATGGCCAAGCTGTGTCATGCGAGACGAGAAGCCGCCCCACCGTGGGCTGCCGAGGCGCGGCGCATCGCACAACGGGAAGGCCTGGCCCTCTGGGTCAAGCCGGCGCGGACGATGTTGAAGCGCTTGGAGGCGAGGTACCCTCCGACCGCCAAGCACCGGGCCTTGCTGAGTCCAGAAAATCGCACGGCCCTGGTGTATCGGACCATGTCCGGCAGTAACGTCACGCTGGGGGCCCTTCTCCACTTGTCGAGTTCGGGGGTGGCCCGCCGAGTGAACCGAAGCCTGAAGCGGCTGTCGGTGGACTCGTCCGAAGCGGGACTGACCCGGCTGCATGCCCACGGCGACATCGACTTTTTCGATACGACCGGAGCGCCTGTGCCATGCCAGCAGGCCCTCGGTAGGCTGCGAGCCCGCCCAGCCACCGCGTTGTGCCTAGAATCCCACCACGGCCGCCTTCGAGTCTGGCTGCCGTAGGCTACTCCCCGGCCGGACGGTCAGTGCAAGCGCCGGGCTTCGTGCTCCGCGAGGTCAGGGGTTGGACGTCTTTCGCACGCCGAGCGGGACCGGCGCACCATGATCTGCCCCCGGCATGTCCTGCGGCGGTAATGAGACATTGGTCTGGGGCTGGTTTACCGGCCCCAGGCAGGGTGCTATCCCAACCCGCTGGGATGTGGTACTCTAGAAGCATCATGGCAACAGAATACATGTATATTACGGTCGACGAAGCCGGGGTAGCCCGTATTGGCAAAACCCGATACAAGGTGAAGCACCTGGCGGCCGATGTCCGATACCACGGCTGGAGTCCGTACGAGCTCTTGTGGCAGCACCCGGACCTGACGTTGGGTCAAATCCACTCAGCCCTGGCGTACTATGCCGATCACCAGGCCGAGATGGACGCCGCCATGGATGAGGAGGCAGAGATAGTGCGACAGGCTCGAAAGAGCCAGCCATCCGACCTGCGAGAGCAACTCATTGCCCGACTCACGAAGTCCTGATGGCGTCTCCATTCTACATGGACCCAACACGTGCACCCGGGGATTACCACGGCCATGCCGGTGCGGCATCGAGGTCCTGACCGCCCAGGAAGACGGCATCGGCGAGCTGGAGGAGCGACCTCTGTTGGCCCGGGCCACCGAAGTGGGCTACGTGTTGTATATAAATGCCCGATGACCGAGATTCCTTTCGCCGCTTACCACCAGCGGCAGGGCATGCCGTTCGCCGGCATCATCTTTCGACAGCAGACAGACCCCGTGGGTGTCTGTTCGAGGATCTGACCTTGATGGGGCTGGCAATGGAGACCGTCCGAGATGGCCAAGATGAAGTGGCGCGGGACTGTGCACGCACCCCAATGGGCGACCGGTGACCGGCGGACCAGCCGCCCGACATGGCGGCACGGGCCCCGCACGCCTGCATTTATGCCCTCTTGGATGGCGGGCGTCGTGCGGTCGCCAGCGGGCTTGTTGGGGATGCTATGATGGGGGAGAATCAGCAGGAGGTTCACATGGCGCTCGACGTCAAGAAGGAAGACCAGCCGGGTGGCCGCCCTGTCTATGGCGGCACCGTGCAGAGCAGTCTGAACACGGCGATCAACCAGGCCAAACATCTTCTCCTGGCGTTGGAGGATAGCCGACTGGTGTCCGCGGACGCGGATTTGAGTGGTGTGGAAGAACACCCTCCCCAGGTTCGTATTCTGATTCGGGCGCAAATGGCGTCCGGTCAGGATCTCTACCAGTTGAGGAAGAAACTCGCCGAGCGAGTGTCGGCTCCGGTCTATGCCGAGACGGGCGTCTCCATCGCTCTCACTATGCTACGTCCCGATGAAGATCCGCGGATGGACATGGAATCAGAGGACGGCCTCCTGTTTCCATTGCTGGGGCGCTGATTCTGGACAAGCAAAAGGAAAGGCAGCGCCGGCGTCGGGAGCAGAGGGCCAAAGGTTGGTGGGATACCGCACACCGCCATTTGAGGATGGCCGAGTGCTTGTTGACCGCCGAGCTCGGAGAAGGTGCCATGTTTCATCTTTGTCACGCCTGGGAGTGCGCTATGTGTGCCATTTTGACCCGCCTGGAGGAGTCGGAAATCACCACCAACCATGCCGAGAACGTGAGCGCCGGGATGCACCTCATAGAGAAACGGGCGCCAGAACTCTTCTTGTCGGCGATCACGCTTTGGCCACAGGTAAACTTTCGCAACGTCACCCTCTACGTCCCACACACTGCAAAGAGGCCGCAGGATCATGGCGACTTCGAAACCCAGGCGGTCCAACCAGTGCTCGCCGACATAGTCCCAATCTTGGATGCGCTCCGTACCCGCTTCGAGGGCATACCCATACAAGATTAACACTTACGCGACCAGCCCGTAACGTGGGATGTAGTAGTACTCGCGGGCGGCCAGCTCAGCCCGTGCGGGAACGTCGTTACAGTTCCAGGCGCCGTGTCGGGCGGCACATAGACATCCAAGGGTCAGAGAAGACCCCGAACCGGTGAGCGAGTCCAGCGGCAGGTGCGGCCCGCGGCACCTGTCCGACAAGATCCGGCGGCAGTCCAGTGGTGACACCGTGACCGCGGAAACGCCATCCGCCGTGCCCGATCGGACTTAGATGCACCTAACCGATAGTCACGGTGTCGCTCTGCTCCAGCCCTGCTCCGCCGGGATGCCACCGGC
>DASYBA010000181.1:0-2503 GCA_036501005.1 Candidatus Xenobia bacterium
TGGGAGATGCTGCGGATCTGTCATGAAGATGGGGTCAAGTGGACGGTGCTGGAAGTGCGTGAATCCAACGAGGTCGCCCAGGCCATGTACCGCCGCTTCGGCTTTCGCCAGATCGGCACCCGCAAGCGTTACTACGAAAACGAGGAGAATGCCGTGGTGATGTGGGTCGGCAAGATGGACCACCGGGCCTTCGGCGAGGTCCTGGCCGAACAGGCCCGCACCCTCGACTTCGAGTACCAGCCCGCATGATCACGCTGGCCGTCGAAACGAGCTGCGACGAGACCTCGGTGGCCGTCCTGGAGGACGGGCATCGGCTGCGAGCCAACCTGGTGGCCTCCCAGATCGAGCTGCACCGCACCTACGGCGGCGTCGTCCCGGAACTCGCGTGTCGAAAGCACTCCGAGGTCATCAACGCGCTCTTGCAGGAGGCCAAGACGCAGAGCGGTGTGGCGTGGAAGGACATCGGGCTGGTCGCGTCCACCCGGGGCCCCGGGCTGGTCGGGGCGTTGGTCGTCGGCATGGCGTCGGCCAAGGCTTTGTCGCTCAGCCTGGGCGTGCCCCTGGTCGGGGTCAACCATCTCGAGGGCCACGTCTACGCCAACTTTCTCGAGCACCCCGAGCTGCCGTTTCCGATCCTCTGCCTGCTGGTGTCGGGCGGGCACACCATTTTGCTGTGGATGGAAAGCCACGGGGTCTATCGAACGCTGGGCGAGACCCGTGACGACGCGGCCGGAGAAGCCTTCGACAAGGTGGCCCGGGTGCTGGGCCTGGGCTATCCAGGCGGGCCGGTCGTCGACCGTCTGGCCCAGGCAGGGCGATCGACGGTGCCGTTCCCCCGAGCGCTGCGCGGCCAGCCAGGCTACGATTTCAGTTTTAGCGGCCTGAAGACGGCGGTGTTGAACTTCCACCGCAAAGACGCTGGACAGACGCCCATGGCCGACGTGTGCGCCAGTTTCCAGGAAGCCGTCGTCGACGCCCTGGTGATGCAGGTCGGACGTGCACTGGAGGCGGAAAGGCCCGCTACCGTCGTCATGGCCGGGGGCGTGGCTTGCAATTCACGGCTCCGCCAACGGATGTCCGAACGATGCAGTGCCGCCGGCGTGCCCCTGGTGTTTCCGTCCCCGGCCATGTGTACCGACAATGCCGCCATGATCGCCTGTGCCGGCTACCATCGGTATCGGTCCGGGCAATTCGACACCCTGGACCTCGAAGTTACCCCCTCCCTGTCGCTATGAGACCGGTCTACCTCGATCACCACGCCACCACGCCAGTTGACCCCAGGGTGTTGGAAGCCATGCTGCCCTACTTCACCGAGACGTTTGGCAACGCAGCCAGCAAGGGGCATGCGTGGGGCGAGACCGCCGAAGATGCCGTGGCAGTGGCGCGGGCCGACATCGCCGCCGCGCTGGGGGCGGAAGATGCGAAGAGCATCGTATTCACCAGCGGCGCCACGGAGAGCGACAACCTGGCCCTGCAAGGGGCGATGGCCTGGTATCGGGAGCGCGGCAACCACCTCATCGTGTCGGCCATCGAACACAAAGCGGTGCTCGATACGGCGCGGGCCCTCGAGAAGACGGGCATCGAAGTCACGGTACTCCCAGTCGATACGAACGGCCAGGTGTCCCCCGACGTGCTGGACAAAGCCATCACCCCTCACACGGTGCTGGTATCGATCATGCACGCCAACAACGAGATTGGCACCATCCAGCCGCTCCAGGATCTGGTCACCGTGGCGCACCGGCACGGGGCCCTTTTCCATACCGATGCGACGCAAAGCGTAGGGCACGTTCCCCTGGACGTCGCCGCCCTCGACGTGGACCTGCTGTCTTTCTCGGCCCACAAACTGTACGGACCGAAGGGGGTCGGCGGGCTCTACGTGCGGCGGCACTCGCCTCGGGTACGGCTCTCGCCCATCTTGCACGGGGGAGGGCATGAAGCGGGCATGCGGTCGGGCACGCTGAACGTGCCGGGCATCGTGGGCATGGCGGCGGCTTGCAAGCTGGCGATGGCCGGGCTCGCGGACGAGACTGCACGGCTTTTGCGGTTGAAGGAGCGACTGGCCGCCCGTCTGCTGGCCCTCCCCGGCACGGGCGTGAACGGCCACCCGACGGATCGCCTGGCGGGCAATCTCAACATGTGGTTCCGCTGGGTGGAGGGCGAGTCCGTCTCGCTGCAGCTTGCCCACGAGGTGGCCGTGTCGACGGGGTCGGCCTGCACCTCGGCCTCCCTGACGCCATCCCACGTGCTGCGGGCCATCGGATTGTCGGACGACCTGGCCAACGCCTCGGTCCGCTTCGGCCTCGGCCGCTTCACGACCGAGACCGACATCGACTTTGCGGCCGAGCGGGTGGGGGCAGCGGTGGAGCGACTACGGTCCATGTCGCCCCTCTACCGACGGACCATGGCGGTGGAACCGACAAGTTGACGGCCATGTTAGAATCTAGGCAAAGAATGCGAGGAGAAGCCCATGTCTGACGAGACGACCACCCCCACCGAAGAGAAG
>DASYBA010000182.1:0-11781 GCA_036501005.1 Candidatus Xenobia bacterium
AACATTCTTCTGGGAGGTGACCCTAGTGCGCCGCTGGCTGCTGCTGTGCGTGTTTCTTCTCCTGCTGTCGGGTGGGCGCCCCGCCCAGGCCGTGCCCAGCCTCCTGAACGTCCAGTTTACGGCGACCGACTGTGTTTGCAATCCCGACTACAGCATCGCCTGGCGGACTTGCAAAGCGGCGTGCCCACAGCCTCTGGTCAGTTTTTGCCCGAACATCTGCGGCGCCAATGCCAAGGCCTTTAGCTTCCTGGGTGCGTGTCCTCAGCCTGGGACCTGCCTGCCCATCTCCCGTTGCCGGTGCAACTCGTCGATCACCTGGTCCTACCAGGTCGCGATTTGCGGACCGACCTGCGTGAACTTCCTCGTCACGAGCGCCTGTGGGTGTCGCCCCGCCTGCGTCAATACACCGATCTGTTGCTGCGGTCTTTGTGCAAAGTTCTGCTGCGACTTCGTCTGTGCTGGCTGCTTCGTCCTCCACCCTTGCCAGGGAGGGAGTGTCATATTCCCGCTCACCTTTGAAGGTGTTGAGCCATTGTTCTCCGTGACCGTTACTCCGGTGCTGGCCCCCGAAGTAGATCCGCGATCCGCCTCCACCGGCCTGGCGCTGGCGCTGGCCACCCTGCTCATCGTGGAACGGCGCCGCCGGGCCTAGGAAACCTCTCAATACGCAGCCAGGGCTGCCTCGAAGTCTTGCAGGGCCTGGTGGACGTCCTCCACGCCCGTTCCCACCACCAGGCGGGTCGGCACGTTCAACGTCAGGCTGTCGATAGAGAACCCGTCGCCCGGGTGCTCCGTGCCTACCACCACCAGGCCACCCGCCTGGCGCAGGGCATGGCGCAACCGCTCCTGCGTCGCGGCCTGCACCGCCTCGCCGGTCCACGGCTGGGACGGGCGCAGAATGGCATTGCACGTCGCGCAGCGAGGCAGGTTGCCCTTGTCGAGCCCCAGGTTACCGTTGAGCGGGCGCAGGTCGACCACCGTGTGATCGACGGGACACACGGCATCCCACAACCGCCCGTTCACATACAGGATGTCCGGCACGCCGATGTCGGCCAGCATGGTGTCGGTGGCGGTCGATACGAATACTACGTTGGCCCACCGATGGCGCAGCATCGACAGCACCCGATGGCCATGCCCGGGCACCGCCGTCTGATGCTTCTTCATGCGGTGTTCGAAATAGCGCCACACCCGCACCGGATCATTGTCGAACGACTCCTGGCGCAGGAGATCGTCCATGGGCACGCCCTCGAACGGTTCCTGCGGGTCGACCAGGCCCGACGCCACGCCGAGGCGTTCCCCCAGAATGAAGACGACATGGCGGGATCGGCTCAGCGCCCGCAGCTCTGGCGTCTGCGTTCGCCCCGACCGCCCCTTCGAACGCATGGTCGAATGGCTCATGTAGGTCGAGGTCTTGCGACCCACCGTTCGATACTTCTCGTTATCTTCGTATTGCGCCTTGAGACCTTTCAGCTTCTGGATCTGATCCTCCATCTGCGGGTCCTGCGCCACCGAGCTGGTCTCCAGCTTGCGGGTCGTCGCATCCAGGCGGTCCCGGGCCGCCTCCAGGTTGCCCAGGTCGGCCTCCGCCACGGCCTGCTTCAGCTCCTGCGCGGCCTGGCACAACAGCACTTCCTTGAAGACCATGGGGTTGATGGTCTGATTGTCGGATGGGCCCCTCGCCACGTTGACGAACGCCGCCACCTCGCGCAACGCCACGTCGCCCAGCACCTGCTGGTACGACAGGTGGACGGTCGACACGCCTGCCTCCCTCGCGGGCGTGCCCGCGCCCAGCCCCATTTCCAGGAGCACCACTTTCTCGTCCCCAGCGAAGATGTCGCCCAGACTGATGTCGACCTCACGGCCTCGTTTCTCGCTGGGAAAGTCGTGCATGACCATCATCTGTCGAACCTGTTGCGACGGCGCCACCCGCAGCCGGAGGTTCTGGGCATAGATGGCCAGCAGTTCCGACAGCTCTCGATGGAAGATGGCCGGGGCATCCTCCGGCGTGGCGATGAAATGGAAGTTGCCTCGGCCCGCGTCGGCCATGGCTCGGAGCAAGTCCTCGTTGAAGTCGGTGCCACATCCGATAGTGGTCGTCGTGATGCCCTTGTCGGCCAGTCCTCCGGTCATGCGGATGAGCGATGCCGGCTCGGTCACGCCCGCGTTGGCGAGCCCGTCGGTCAGCAGCACCACCCGGTTGATGCCGTCTTGTAGCGTATGTTGCTCGGCAAAAGACGCCCCCTGCAGCCAGCCTCCGCTCAGGTTCGTCGAGCCGCCCGGGCGCAGCCCCAGGATGGCCCGCAGAACGCCCTCCTTCTGGGTCACCGGGGTGGGATGGACGGGGGTCTGCACCTCGTGATCGAAGGCCACCAGGCTGAACATGTCGTCGGCCGACAGGTGGCTGACGAGAAAACGGGCGGCTTGCTGGCAGAACGCCAGCTTGTCCCCGGCCATGGAACCGCTTCGATCCATGACCAGCGACAGGTTGACGGGCGCACGCCGCGCCCCCGTGGCGTGCGGAGCCCGCAGCTTGATGAGCACCCACAGGCGGGTCTCCTCAGCCAGGTCGACGACGCTCTGGGAGAGTTCAACGGCCAGCTCAATCACGACTCCGCCCTCACGAGGGCAATTTCAAGCGCCGGGGAGGCAGTCCCTCCAATCGCCAGGAACCGACGGTTCCCCCGCAGGCGGGTGCTTCCAGAGGCCTCCCCGAGCCGCGGAGCGAACTCGCGCTGGCCATGGAACTGATGCGGCACGTCACCCTGGGCCAGTATGTCGAGCGGACCTCTCCCGTCCATCGGCTCGACCCCCGGGTCAAGCTTCTGGGCCTGGTCTGGGTCATGGCGCTCACCTTCCGCATGGTGTCTGGCCCCGGCTTTGCCCTCCTGGCTGTCGGCCTGGTCCTCTTGGCGGCGGTCTCGCAGATCGGCCTCGTCTGGTATCTGGGCGGCCTCCGCAGCGTCGTGTGGCTCGCCCTGCTGACCGCCGTCTTCAACCTCTTCTTCACCTCTGAAGGCCACCCGCTGTGGCGTTGGCACGTCCTGGTCGTCACCGACGTCGGACTGCACGGCACGGGGCTGATCCTGGCCCGTATCCTGACCCTCGTCATGGCAACCTCCCTCCTCACGCTGACGACCGCTCCCCTCGCCTTGACCGACGGCCTCGAGCGACTGGGCACGCCCCTCTCCCGACTGGGCCTGCCCATTCACGAAATCGCCCTCATGGTCTCCATCGCGCTGCGCTTCATTCCCACCCTGATGGAGCAAGCCGAGCGCCTGATGAAGGCCCAGATGGCGCGGGGGGCAGACCTGGAGTCGCCCAACCCGGTGAGGCGAGTGCAGGCGCTCGTCCCCATCCTCGTGCCGTTGTTCGTGGCGGCCTTTCGAGCGGCCGACGACCTGGCCGACGCCATGGAATCCCGCGGCTATCGGGGCGGCCCCCGAGCTCGGGCCTTCCGGCAGCTCCAATGGAAGCTCGGAGACACCCTCGCGGGCCTGATGCTCAGCGGGGTCTCGGTCGGCCTGCTGGCCCTGGACGGGATCATGCGTTGAGCCGAACCCTGCGGATCCTGTTGGAGTATGACGGCACGGCCTTCCACGGTTTCCAGCGCCAGAACAGCGGCGTGCGCACGGTGCAAGGGACGCTGGAAGAGTTGCTCACCGGCCTCTTGGGGGAATCGATACGGGTGATCGGGGCGGGGAGGACCGACGCGGGCGTGCACGCGCTCGGGCAGGTGGTCAGCTTCAAGACGACGTCGGAGCGTTCCACCCGGCGCATCCAACGGGCCATCAACGGGCTCATGCACGGCGACCTGGTGGCCCGCAGCGTCGATGACGCCGCACCGGACTTCGACGCTCGCAGGTCGGCCTCGTCTCGCCGCTACCAGTACCTGGTGTTCAACGACGATGAGCCGCTCAGTGTCATGCGACACCACGCCTGGCACGTCTTTCGCCCCCTCGAGGTGGAGCGCATGCGGGAGGCGTCGGCCGGGCTGGTCGGCCGCCACGACTTTCGGTCGTTTTCCAGCCAGGCCAGCCACCTGCACCAGACGCGCCGTACGGTGACGTGCACTGACGTTCGGGAAGTGGCGAGAACGGATGCCATGGCGGTCATGACCCGCCTCGAGGAAGGCCGCACGCTGGCGTTTGACGTCGAAGCGGAAGCATTTCTGCCGCACATGGTTCGCATGATGGTGGGTACGCTGGTCCGTATCGGAACGGGCGAGTGGCCTCCGCACAAGATCCGCGAGCTGCTGGAGCGGCCTCAGGATGGGGCTGCGGGCCCGCCGGCGCCGCCGCAAGGGTTGTGCCTGCTCCACGTTCGATACCGGGCGGCCGTGTGTTGACCTCGGTCCAGGCTGGAAGCGGAGGACCCCAGCAAGACAAGCTCGCACAGGAAAGGGCCCCAGCGGGTTGAATCTCCTCACACCGTGAGAGAAGACCAGAGTCGTTTCCGCCTGCTGTGGGCCAGCCTTCGAGGCGATATCCGGGAAGACGCCGACTTTCTCTTCCTGGGCCGGAGCGGGCGCAAGTTCAGGGAGCCTCGTTTCGGAGAGATGATCCCGGCGCCGCCGGGCACCCAGTTCCACTACCTCCCAGGGCGCCTGGCCAGTGGCCGATCCCTGCGCCGAGGCCGGACCTGGCAACTGGACGGCCGCCTGGCGGTGGCCGCAGTGCTTCCCACCGGCTACGCCCGCACGCTGCTGCCTGCTTACGAACGGCAGGAAGACGCCCCCACCCTGCCGCTCTTCGGGTACACGGCCTGCGCGGCTGTCGACGGCGAGACCTGGGTCGCGGCCATCCAGACGGAAGACACCTTCCGCTGGGACCCGTCGCAATACGACACCCCCGACCTGCCGCGCCGTATCGAAGCGCTCATCAAGCAGTTTCCCAAGAATCGCATCCTGCCTCATCTCCGCCGCTGCGCGCTGGACTACCACTGCTACACGGCCCAGAATACGTTCTACGGGCGCTGGGAAGGCGCCATCCCGGTGTCGCCGGCGTGCAACGCCGTGTGTATCGGTTGTATCTCGGAACAGGAGCCGGGGCGGCCACCGAGCCCGCAAGAGCGCCTCGACTTCGTCCCCACCGTGGAAGAGATCGCGGAGCTGACCGTCCACCACTTGCAATACGACAAGGACGCCATGATGAGCTTCGGGCAGGGGTGCGAGGGCGAGCCGACCCTGCAGGCCGACCTCATCGCCCGGTCCATCAAGGCCGTGCGGCAGAAAATCAAGCATGGCACCCTGCACTTGAACAGCAACGCCAGCAATCTCCGCAAGCTGGCTCCTATCCTGGAGGCCGGGCTCGATTCGATACGGGTCAGCCTGAACAGCGTGAACCCGACCTGGTATGAGGCCTACTACCGGCCCCGCAACTACACGTTTGCCGACGTGGAGGCCTCGGTGCGGGCCTGTCGTGAAGCCGGGCTGTACATCAGCCTGAACCTGCTGTTTTTCCCGGGGGTCAACGACCTGCCCGACGAACTGGATCGGTTGATGGGGTTCATCCAGCGCTATCGCATCGACAAGGTGCAGATGCGCAACCTCAATATCGACCCGGAAGACTATCTGCTGTGCCTGGGCGACCTGCCCGGCAACCCGACCGGCATACCGGTCATGATCGAGCGCTTGAAGGACGCCTGTCCGTGGCTCGCCATCGGCAACTTCTCACCCCCGGTTTCTTCCCGCTCCTGAAGCCGGCGCGCTTTCTGGCCGTCAGCATCGGCATCTACGTGCTGGTGATGTGGGGCTTTTGCCTGTGGCGCTATTACAGCTCGGCTTTGGGCGACCTCGACTATGCGGTCTTCGATCAGTCGTGCTGGACGACGTTGAAGTACCATTGGCTGATGTCGAACGGCGTCGAGGGGGGAACGCACTTCGCCGTCCACAACTCGCCCATCTTCCTCTTGCTGATGCCCATTTACGCGTTGGCGCCGGGCGCCCCGACCCTGCTCTTTCTGCAGTCCTTGGCGCTGGGCTTGGGGGCGATACCCGTGTATCTCATGGCCGTGCGGGCCTTGCCGGAATCGATGGCTCGTTGGCTGGCCATCGGATATCTCATGTATCATCCGGTGCATGGCGTGAACTTCGATCAGTTCAACGAGTCGGCCTATGCGACGACGCCGCTCTTGTTTGCGGTGTGGGCTTTGACGCGGGAGCGCTGGCGGGTCTACTGGATCGGATGCATCCTGGCGCTCCTGGTGAAGGAGGACGAGGCGTTCATCGTGCTCCTGCTGGGGGTCTACACCATGGCGACGGGCTGGCGAGGGGATGATCGAGACCGTTGGGCGCGGCTGGCACACGGCGGTCTGGTGGCTACGGTCGCGGTGGCCTGGGGCCTGTTCTCCTTCGGCTGGGTCCTGCCGCATTTCCAGGCCCAGACCGGTTTTCAATACTTCATCAACGAGCGGTACGGCGAACTGGGCAAGACCCTCCCGGAAGTGGTTCGCACCATCGTCACCCGACCCGAGGTGGTCGTCCAGAGGCTGAGCACGTGGCAGCGGCTGTGGTCGATTCCCGACCTGCTGGCCCCGTGGGCCTTTCTCTCCTTGGCGACCCCCGGACTCTTGCTGGTGTCGGCGCCGTCCATGGCCATCAACCTCTTGTCGAATTTCGAGACCATGCAGAACTCGGCCAGCCGATACCCGGCGCCCATCATTCCCTTTGTGGTGATGTCAGCCATCGCCACCCTCTCCCGCCTGCCCGAGGTGCATCAGGGCAAGTGGCTCAAGACCTGTATCGGTTTAACCTTCGGTTTCAGTCTGCTGGCGACGCCCAGCCCGCCCCGGCTGGGGTTCCACCTGCCCTGGATCGACCCCCATCAGCGCTTGCTGTTGCGAGTGGCCGACGCCATCCCGGAGGAGTGGGCGGTTTCCACCCAGGACGACATCCTGCCCCACGTGTGCCACCGCAAGCATGCCTGGAAGGGTTTCCGAGAGGATGCCGACGCCATCCTGGTCGATACGACCCCGCGCGACCGCAAACCCGGCGAAACCAACAAGTGGTACGTGGAGGACGGCTTCCCGCAAAGCCTGCAGGTGGCGGTCCAGTCCGGACGGTGGCACCTGACGTGGCAGCAAGACGGCCTGGCGCTGTTTACCCGGGCGAACGTGCCTTTCGGAGGGCCGCTATGACTTCAGGGGCGAGCTTGATGTCCGTTCGACATTTCACGCACCGCACGGACTTGCCTTGCATGGCAAGCTGCATGGCGTTGTCCGACAGAAGGTTCCGGCAAGTCGGACACGCCACTTTCTTGACGGGATCAATCTTTCCAAGGCGTTCGCTCATGCCGGGCTGGTTCGAGACCCCCCGGCGATGAGCCTGCCCCGGCCGGACCTCATCTGTCGGTCGGTCGCCACGGTGGACTTCTCGGCGCTGTCCCGCCTGGGCCGGACCGCGGTCATGCTGGACGTGGACAACACCATCGCCCTCCGACGAGGGTTGGAGGTCGTGCCAGACATCCAGGCGGCCCTGCTACGGGCACGGTCCGACGGATACGTGACAGGCCTCTGCCTGGTATCGAATACAATGTGGGGACGACGACGAGAAGCCCGGGTCGCGGCCATGGCCCGCAGCCTCGACGCATCGTTCGTGTGTGCCCGCTGGTGGGCACCCAAACCCCGTCCCGGTCCCTTCCGGCGGGCCTTGCGACTGTTACGGGCCGAGGCCGCCCAGGCCGTCATGATCGGAGACCAGTACTTCACCGACGTGAAGGGGGCGCACCGTCTGGGCATCTACACCGTGCTGGTGGAGCCCTTGGGACCCGACGCCTGGTTCACCGCCTTCCGTCGCTGGCAGGAGCGCCGGCTCAGCGTGCGGGAGGGCTAGGAGCCGCCTGCTTTGGGCGAGCTGGCCGCAAAGCGGCCGGCCCCCCACATGGTGGCAGGGATGGTGAGAACGATGATCACCCAGTCGGCCCACGTATCGATCCCGTGCACCCGGGTCAGGTCAAACAGGTACGGGACATACGAGACCACAAAGATGATTCCCACCGCCGCCCCGTGCTGGACTTCCCGCACCAAGGCCAGCATGCCACAACCGTACCCGGCGGCAGCCATGATGACCAGGGCCAGCAGAGCCCCGAGGAGCGGGCCAAAAACCGCATGCTGGGGAATGCTGGCCTGTTCGGGATGCGATACGAAATCGGTGGCGGGGCTCGCGATGCCCGTGATGGCCGTCACCAGGGTGGCTGCAAAGACCCCGCAGTAGCACACAAACACACCCGCCAGGAGCGGCATGACCTGCAATTTACGGGCCTGCTCCAGGATCTTGTCCACGACCGCCTCCCGAAACGCTCTGTTCCATGGCGAGGTTCGTTAGCCGACGGGCAACCCCTGTCATCCGCGAAGACCACAGGCGACCGGTGCCTGACCGCCGAAGTCTCCTGGACATGATTTCGACGAGGCCTGTCCAGGAAGGCTCCAAAGCCGCTGACAACCAGTCCGACAAGCCTCCCATCGTCAGCGTGGGCACGCTCCAGGTCAGCCAACGAGGCCGCCAGCTTGTCATGCAGACGCTCCTGGCGAACCGTCTATCGTACGGCCCGATGCAGCAGGAATTCGAGAGCCGATTTGCCGCCCTGCACGGCTGCCAGTTCGGCGTCCTCAGCAACAGCGGCACCAGCGCCTTGCACCTGGCCGTGCAAGCCCTCAAGACCCTGCACGGCTGGAAGGATGGAGACGAGATCATCGTTCCGTCAGTCACCTTTGTGGCCACCATCAACGTGTTGTTGCACAACCGCCTGCAACCGGTCCTGGTGGACGTCGAAAGGGACTATTACGGCCTGGACCCCGCCGGCGTCGCGGCCGCCATCACGCCTCGCACGCGGGCGGTCCTGCCCGTCCATCTCTTTGGCCTGCCGTGCGACATGGATGGCCTGGCGGAGGCAGCGCCCGGCCTGCCCATGGTGGAGGACTCCTGCGAGACCATGTTCGCCTCCTACAAAGGCCGCAAAGTGGGGAGCATGGGCGCCATCGGCTGCTTCTCGACCTACGTCGCCCACCTCCTGGTCACCGGTGTGGGAGGCCTCAACATCACCAACAACCCCGACTACGCGGTCGCGCTCCGTTCCCTTATGAACCACGGGCGGGACAGCATCTACATCAGTATTGACGACGATGACGATGCCCAAGGCGAGATGTTGAAGACCATCATCGCACGACGCTTTTCTTTCATCCAGATCGGCCACAGCTTCCGGGTGACGGAAATGGAAGCAGCCCTGGGCCTGGCCCAGTTGGAGGAGTGGGAGCCGATGATCGCCGCCCGCCGGACCAACGCCGCCTATCTCATTCGCAGCCTGTCGCAGTTTCAGGACCGCATGCAGCTTCCCGCCGTCCGTGCGGGCTGCGATCACTCGTTCATGATGTTTCCCATCGTGCTCCGCGACCAGGCCAAAACCGATCTAGTGCACTTTCTGGAGGAGCACCACGTCGAAACCCGCGACATGCTGCCCATCACCAGCCAGCCGGTCTACCGCGGCATGTGGGACGAGAAGCTCTACCCGAACGCTGACTGGATCAACAAGAACGGCTTCTATATCGGTTGCCACCAGGGTCTTTCCCAGCACGAACTGGACTACGTCGTTGAGCTCTTCGAACGGTTCTGGCGAGTCCGCCGCACCACCGCACCGGTCGAACCGTCCGTTCTCCTGCTGGTGACCCGGGACAGCGCCGCCTGGCTGCCCGAGGTCCTTGACACGGTTCCCGTGGAACTCTTTTCCGCCATGGTCGCGGTGGATCTGGGCTCCCAGGACCGGACCCTCGACATCTTGCAAGAGCGTCGCCTCACCACCATCTCGGCCGAGGGACGGAACCTTCTGCAGGTGCTGCAGGATGCCGCCATTCCGGCCTCCGACAACGTCGTCTTTTTTCCGGCCGACGGCCGCCACCAGGTGCGGGATATCGGACGGCTCCTCCTCATGATGGAACGCGGCTACGACATGGTGTTTGCCTCCCGTTTCGTGGTGGGCGGAGAACGGCTTCCCGGCCAGCGTCCGGGCCGTTATCGAAGCGTCGGGAACCGCGTCTTCACCCTGCTGGCCGACCTCTTGTTCGGCGGCAACCTGAGCGACAGCCTGATGGAGTTCCGCGCCGTCAAACGCTCTCGCCTGCTCTCTCTCCACCTGAAGGAGAGCGGCCTGCCGTTTCTCTACCGCCTGTCGATACAAGGCGTGAAGAAGGGATGGCGCCTCGCCGAGATTCCCACCACCGAGGTGGTGGATCCCTCGCGCATCAGCTATGGGCGCATTGCGGCCAGCCTTGGGCCGTTGCTGCTGGCCCTGCTGCGAGAGATGGGAGAGAAGTGAGCTTCTGGGGGGGTCGGCGGATTCTCGTTACGGGCGGGAGTGGCTTCATCGGGTCTCATCTCGTCGAGCGGCTGTTGTCGGAAGGGGCCCAGGTGCGAGTGGTGGGTCGGTCTCGAGAGCGGTTGCAGCGCCATCTGCCCGGCCTGGACGTGCCGTTCGTGGAAGGCACGCTCCACGATCTCGATACGGCCCGCACAGCCTGCCACGGCTGCGAGATGGTCTTTCACGTGGCGGCAACGGTGGCCGGCGTCGGATACAACAGCAAGCATCCGGCCACCCTGGTATTTGACAACACCACCATGGGCCTGAACGTCATGCAGGCGGCCGTGGCCGAGAAGGTAGGACGGGTGCTGTTGTGCAGCTCGGCGTGCGTGTATCGAAGGCACTGCGGGGTGCCGACCCAGGAAGACGAGGGTTTCATGGACGATCCTGAACCGACCAACTTCGGCTACGGGTGGTCCAAGCGTTACCTGGAAGTGCTCGGCCGCAGCTACGTCGACGAGTACGGCATCGAAGTGGCCTTGCCGCGACCCTACAACGCCTACGGACCGCGCGACGACTTTGAATGGGAAACGAACCACGTCATCCCGGCGCTCATCCGCAAGGTGTTGGAAGGGCACGATCCTCTGACGGTCTGGGGCGATGGCACGCAGACCCGCACCTTCCTCTACGCGACCGACTTCGTGGCAGGGTTGATGCTAGCCATGGAACGTCACGCGGTGTGCCAACCCATCAATATCGGAACCAGCGAGGAGATTTCGGTCCGGCACCTGATCGAGCTGATCTGCGAGCTGTGCGGGAAGACGCCGCGCCTGGTGTTCGATACGTCAGCCCCCCAGGGCCAACCCCGCCGGCTGGGCGACATCAGCAAGGCCGCCGCTCTCGGCTTCGAGCCCCGGGTGCCGCTGCGGGAAGGGCTTCGGCGCACCATCGACTGGTACCAGAGGACCATGTGAGAACGCTGGTCCTGCTCACCTGGGACGAGCGCCCGGGCCTGGAGGTCCTCCTGCCGCGCCTCCAACAGCTGCGGGTGGACGAGATGCTCTGCGTCGACGGGGGCTCACAGGATGGAACACGGGAGTTGCTTCAGGATAGAGGCATTCGGGTGCTCGATCAGCCCCGTCGGGGGCGTGGCGAGGCCTTCCGCGTCGGGGCCGCCCATGCCCGAGGGGATTATCTGGTCTACTTCAGCCCAGACGGCAACGAGGATCCGAACGACATCGAAAAGCTCTTCACGGCGCTCGAGGGCGGGGCGGACATGGCCATCGCCTCGCGGTTCCTGCCCGGCGCCAGAAACGAGGAAGACGGGCAGCGTTGGCCGTTACGCAAGTGGGTCAACCTGGCCTTCACCTGGATCGCCAACGTGCTGTGGAATCGGGGGCATTGGATCAGCGATACCATCAACGGGTTCCGAGGCATCCGACGGCAGCTCTTTCTATCGCTCGACACCCGCTCCATGGGATACACCATTGAATAT
>DASYBA010000183.1:0-2602 GCA_036501005.1 Candidatus Xenobia bacterium
ACCCCGCCAGTCGATGGCCGCACCGCGCACGTAGAGCTGGCCCAGACCCTCGAGGATGACCTGCCAGTCGTCCTTGCCGGAGCGCAGGGACGGCACCCACAGCGCCTTGGCGTCCGGCAGGCAGGCCGCCCCCATGCCGACCAGGGTGGGCTGGGGCCCGACTTCCAGAAAGACGCTGCACCCCTGGGCCGACAGGGTCTGCATGCCATCGGCGAAGCGCACGGCCTCCCGCACGTGCTGGACCCAATAGCCCGCAGTCGCCACCTCGGCCGTGGCCAGGGCGCCCGTCAGGTTGGAGATGAGGGGCAGGCGCGGGCGTGAGAACCGGATCTCCTCGGCCACCTGTCCGAACTCGGCCAGCATGGGATCCATCAGCGCCGAATGGAAGGCGTGCGACACGGTCAGGCGACGGGTATCGATGCCATCCGCCTCCAGTGCCTTGCAGAGCGCGCCGACATCCGCCTCGGGGCCAGACACAACCACGCTCTGCGGGCCATTGACTGCGGCGATCGACACCGCGGCGGGCAGCCGGGGACGCACCTGGGCTTCGCTGGTGCGGAGCGCAGCCATGGCGCCGCCCCCCGGCAGCGCTTGCATGAGACGTCCCCGAGCCGCCACCAGCTTGAGGGCGTCTTCAAGGCTGAACACGCCGGCCACGCAAGCGGCCACCAGTTCGCCGATGCTGTGGCCCATGACAGCCGCCGGAACGATGCCCCACGAGCGCCAGAGCTCCGAGAGCGAGTACTCCAACGCGAACAGCGCGGGCTGGGTATACTGCGTCTCGTCGATACCCGGGGTCTCTCCGTGCAGCACCGACAAGAGCGGCAAGGGGGCCAGGATGGCGGCGCAGCGGTCCATGACGTCGCGGAACACCGGCTGGGTCTGGTACAGGGTCTGGGCCATGCCGACGTACTGGGAGCCCTGGCCGGTGAAGAGGAAAGCGATACGCGGCGGCGGCCCGGCTTCGCCCACGACCAGGCCGGGATCCGACAAAGCCCTGGCGGCCTCTTCGGAGGTCGACGCGACCAGCGCGAGGCGATGTGCGTAGTGGCTTCGGCCCGCCCCGGCGGTATGGCAGACGTCGGCCAGCCGCGCCGCCGGGTGGGTTCTCAGATAGTGGGCGTAGCGCCCCGCCTGCGCCTGGACCGCCTGGTCGTCCAGGCCGGAGAGGGCCAGCAGATGCCGAGGCCGAGCGGGGCCCTCCACGGGGACGGCCAGCGGGGATTCCTCGAGCACGACGTGCGAATTGGTGCCGCTCAGGCCAAAGGAGTTGACGCAGGCCAGCCGTCGCGTGCTCCCCCGGGGCCAGGCTTGCTCCCGCACGGGAATGACGAAGGGCGTATCTGATAAGTCGATACGCGGGTTGAGGGTCTGAAAGTGCAGGTGGCGGGGGATGGTCTCGTGCTGCAGGGCCAGCACAGTCTTGATGACCCCGGCGATGCCGGCGGCCCCCTCGGTGTGGCCGATATTGGATTTGACCGAGCCGATGACGCACTTCGAACCGTCCGGGCGAGGTTTGCCCAGCACGGCCTTGAGCCCTTGCACTTCAATGGGGTCGCCGAGCGAGGTCCCGGTGCCGTGGGTTTCGACGAAGCTGATGGCCTCCGGCGCCACCCGGGCATGGTGCAGTGCCGCCTCCAACAGGGCCTGCTGCGCCAGGACGTTGGGCGCGGTCAGACCGGTGGACTTCCCATCCTGGTTCACGGCCGACCCGCGGGCCAGGGCCAGGATGCGATCGCCATCCCGCCGCGCGTGGGAGAGGCGCTTGAGCACGACGATCCCGCACCCTTCCGACCGCACGTAGCCGTTGGCCCGAGAGTCGAACGTCCGACACCGACCGTCCGGCGAGAGCGCCTGCACGCGGCCGACCTCCTCCATGCCCACCGGAGAGAGAATCAGGTTGACCCCCCCGGCCAGCGCCAGGGTGCAATCGCCCTGGCGCAGGCTATGACAGGCTTCGTGGAAGGAGACCAGCGACGACGAGCAGAGCGTGTCGATGACCATGCATGGGCCTTCCAGCCCAAAGGCATACGAGACTCGCCCGGCCGAGAAGGCCGTCAGCGAGCCGGTGGTGGCATAGGCATCCAGGTACTCCGGCGCCGCCCGGGCCATGCGCATGAGGTGGTCGTGGTTGTACACCCCGATGAAGACGCCCGTCTTGCTGCCGACGAGCTGGGCGACCGGGAGACCCGCCGACTCGAAGGCCTCGTGCACGACCTCCAGCAAGACGCGCTGCTGGGGATCCAGCGCCACCGCCTCGCGCGGGCTGATGCCAAAAAAGCCGGCGTCAAAGTCTTGCACGATGGCCCGGTCCAGCAATCCGGCAAAGTGGGTTCCCGGGGTAGAGCCCACCAGCTCCGGGGGCACCTCGTGGATAGGATCCGTGCCCTGCTTGAGGAGCTGCCAGAACGCCTCCGGCGTATCGGATCCGCCCGGAAATCGACACGCCATGCCGATAATGGCTATCGGATCCTGCTTGTCCTGTTCAATCGACGCCAGCCGGGCCTGCAGGTTCTTGATGGCGACGAGGGCCTGTTTGGCGGTGGAGGCATCGGGATTGACGGCCACTAGGTCAGCTCCTTCAACTCTGCCAGGGCCTGGC
>DASYBA010000184.1:0-2945 GCA_036501005.1 Candidatus Xenobia bacterium
GGACGTGCAGATTGTGGCCAGCCTCCGGCCGGGGGTGGCCTTCAGCACCGCGGAAGATCAGATCCACCAACTGCCGGCGTTCAAGAACATGCCGTCCACCGTCAAGGAGCAGCTTTCCCAGGACGAGGAAGCCAGCCAGGAGCTGTTCGAGTCCTTCCTCGTCTCCATGGGAGCGGCCGTTCTGCTCATCTACGCCGTCCTGGTGCTCTTGTTCGTCGACTTCATCCAGCCACTGACCATCATGGTGTCCTTGCCCCTGTCCATCACCGGAGCGCTGCTCGGTCTGGTCTGGACGCACCAGGCGCTGGGCACCATGGCCCTCATCGGCATCTTGATGCTGATGGGACTCGTCACCAAGAACGCCATCCTGCTGGTCGACTTCTGCCTGATGGCCATGCAGGCCGGCCTGTCCCGGGACCTGGCCGTCGTGCAGTCGGGAAAGGCTCGCATGCGCCCGATTCTCATGACGACCTTCGCCATGATTTCCGGCATGGTGCCGGTGGCTTTTGCCTCCGGAGAGCAGGGACCGATGGCCGTGGCGGTGATCGGCGGCTTGCTGACCTCGACCTTGTTCACCCTGGTCGTGGTGCCGGTCGTTTTCACGCTGCTGGATGACGTCAAGCAGTTCTTCGTTCGTCGCTTTTCCACGCACGTCTCGGTGGACCGGACGGGCGGCTCTCGGACCCTGGCGCAGTCACAACCGGTGGCAACCGTCCACTCACCGGTGCCGGCCCTGCATCCAAGCGGGGGACAGTCCGGCTGGCAGCCGTGGAGGAAGCGCCCCTGACCGGGCACACGGCGACACGCAAGCCGGACCCTCGCCTGGTGGCGCCATCGGTTCTCCTCGATGGCCTCGGATTCGGCCTCCTGTTTCCCATCATACCAGATCTGTTTCGCCGCTTGAACGCCGCTCCGCTGGACGTGGATCGGTATACCGGGTATTTCCTGGCCGTGTATTGCGTCATGCAGTTCATCGCCGCACCCGTGCTGGGGTCCTTGTCGGATCGGTTTGGTCGCCGTTCCATCCTGCTGCTGTCCGCGCTGGGAGAGACCATCGACTACACCGTGATGGCTCTGGCCCAGACGGTATGGCTGCTGTTCCTCGGACGGGTGATCTCCGGTGCGACCGAGGCCATCATGGCCGTGGCCAACTCCTATGCGGTGGACGCCTGCGATGACGACGACAGTCGATCGGCCGCTTTTGGATTCAACAATGCCGCGCTGGG
This sequence comes from Candidatus Xenobia bacterium, assembly GCA_036501005.1. Taxonomy (GTDB): domain Bacteria; phylum Vulcanimicrobiota; class Xenobia; order RGZZ01; family DASYBA01; genus DASYBA01. The sequence goes on from DASYBA010000184.1 coordinate 1,227, forward strand.
CATCGGCTTTATTCTGGGGCCGGCCCTCGGCGGCTTGCTGGGCCACTTCAATCCACGGCTGCCCCTGTGGGCATCCGCGGTTTCTCAGCTCGCCAACTTGATCTTTGTCTGGTTCTTCCTGCCGGAATCGCTGCCGCCAGAGAAGCGCCGAAGCCTCCATTGGAAACAGTTGAATCCGTTCGTTTCATTGGGCAGGCTCACGCGTTATTCAGCCGTGTTCTCGCTGGTGGTCGTCTTCTTTCTGCTGACCCTGGCCGAGCAGTCCAATACCATTCTAACGCTCTTTACCCAGTACAGGTTTCACTTCACGACGCTGGACGTGGGCTTGCTGCTGTCGTTTTTTGGCGTCAGCATCGCGGTCTCTCAAGGCCTGTTGACCGGGGTTGTCGTGGCCCGGCTGGGCGAAGCCAAGACCACCCGGCTCGGCATCGGTCTTTATGTGGTCGCGTTCTGCGGCATGGCCTTTGTGCCATCCTCCTGGATGTTTTATCTTGCCACAGTGCCGCTCTGCCTCGGCGGACTGGGGGTGACGGCCTTGAGGTCGGTGATCTCCAAGAGCGTAGCACCCGAGGCCCAAGGTGAACTGCAAGGCAGTATCGCGTCCGTCATGGCGGTCGACAACATCGTAGCGCCCCTGCTGTACACGACACTGTTTGCCCGGTTAACCACCGTCGCCGAAGGGCAGACGGCACTGCCCGGCATAGCCTACCTGGTGGCCGCGGCCATTTCGGCGGTCACCCTGGCCTACATGTTGCTTCGGTCCGAGCCCGCCCCCGTCGAGCTCTGACCCCTGTGGTTCTAGTTGGCGGGCGGGGTGGCGCCCGGCGGTGGGAAGGAATCCACCTTGTTCGATATTGGCTTCTGCGACTTCAGCCACGCATAGATGGCCTTCAGGTCGTCGTCAGTCATGCCCGACAACTCGACCCACGGCATGACGTCCTGGGGGCCGTTGGGCCCGACTTTCTTCGCTTTCGCGGCGGGCGTGTCAAACGCCCGGAAGAAGCCGACGAACTGAGCCTCGTCGATGTTGCCGAGTCCAGTCGGATCGGGCGTCAGGTTGGCAGAAACCACGTAGTTGAATTTGGACAAATCGTCATTGTTGTAGTGTGCCCGGAACCAGTTCCCGCCGCTCATCAGCTTGTCCGGGAGCGGGTGCCCCATGGAATCCCACGGACTATGGCACATGTCGCATTCAGCCAGGTGGGCCAGGTAGCCCCCGTAAGCCACCTTGTCGGTGGTGGCAGGTTTGTTGACTGGGCTCCACGGCTTGGGAAACAGATGGGTCGTCAGGAATTTTGCGAAGCCAGAATTCCAGGTGGCCGGTGGGAATTGGGTGCCGACCGGCTTGAGAGTGCGGATGTAAGCGACAATCGAATACGCATCTTCCTGGTCGATGTTGCGCAGATACTCGTATGGCATGGCGGGAATCAGGGAGTCACCGTTCTTGTCGAGGCCGGATGTCATGGCTCGCAGGATCTCGCCGTCGGACCAATCGCCAATGCCGTTGGGAGTGATGTTTTTCGCATATACGGAGAAAGGATCCTCGGGATCGCCCAACAACTGGCCGCCCTCTCCGAGCGTTCCCGCCAGGGGAGGCAGCGAGTACCGCTTCGTGTCGGGCTTGGAATGGCAGCCGATACAACGAACCACGTTGTTCGCCAGGTAACGTCCCCGTTCGACGCGCGCCGGAGTTCGTTCGATGATGACGGCGGGCACCTC
>DASYBA010000185.1:0-8090 GCA_036501005.1 Candidatus Xenobia bacterium
GGCAGGCGGCGAGGAGTCGTGGTACAGCCACACGGTAGTGCAAAACGTACTGGCCAAGGGAGAGCCCGTGCTCTCCATGGATGCCGTGCGTGACAGCCGCTTCCAGGGCAGCCAGAGCCTGCGTCTGTTGCACACGCGGTCCATCTTGTGCGTGCCCATGCGAACCCGGCAGCGCAACCTGGGCGTCATCTATATTGATAGCCTCACCACGGCCGGCATCTTTACGCCGGCCGACAAGGACGTGCTGAAGATCATCGCCGACCTGTCCGCGGCCGCTCTCGAGCGGGCCCAGTACTTTTCCCACCTCATCCAGAGCGAAAAGATGGCGGCGCTGGGAACGTTGGTGGCGGGCGTGGCCCATGAGCTCAACAATCCGTTGTCGTGCATCACGGGATTTGCCGAGCTGCTCTATCGAAAGTCGGAGGATCCGGACTCCAAGGAGATGGCCGGCATGATCCACAGTGAGGCCGGCCGTTGTGGCAGCCTCATCCGGGAGTTGCTGAACCTGGCCCGCCGCGACAAAATGACCCTCAACACCCTCAACCCGGCCATGGTCATCCAGAAGACCATCCCCCTGATGCAACTGGACTACAACAAGGATTCCGTCGAGCTGGTAGTGGATGTGGCCCCCCAACTCCCCATGGTGTGGGGCAACAACGATCAGTTGACCCAGGTGCTGCTCAACCTCTTGGCCAACGCCCGCCTGGCTTGTAAGGGACGGCCGGGGGCCCGAGTCACGGTGCGGGCCGCCACTCACGAGGATCAGGTCACCATCCAGGTGGTCGACAACGGCCCGGGCATTCCCCAGGAGAACCTGCGCAAGATCTTCGACCCGTTCTTCACGACCCGAGGCACCGGCGAGGGCACCGGCCTGGGATTGTCCATCGTCCAGCGCATCGTCACCGAGCACCACGGGAACATCGAGGCGCACAACAACGCCAGCGGGGGAGCCACCTTCACCGTCAACCTCCCGCTCCAGGGGGCCCCCATCCCCACCTAGCGGATCAAGCAGGCTCCCGCCGTAACGAGAAGAGCGCCCATCACCTGGGGTCGCGTCGGGCGTTCCCCGCCCGCCCACCCCAGCAGCACCGAGAACGGAATCGAGAGGTTGCGGAGGGTCAAGACCCGGCCGGCGCCTGCGCTCTGCATGGCGGCGAGGGCCAGCAGAAAGGAGACCGAGGCCAGTACCCCGCTCAGCACCACGGCCGGGGAGCTGAAAATACCCGCCTTCCACGCCGTGCGCAGACGTGCCCCGCCCTCCCGCGCCAGGCTGAGGGTCATGGCGACCGTCATCGACAGGGCAAAAATCGTGGTGGGGGGGCTGCCGCCCGCAATGCCCGCCCGGTACGCCACATGGTTGAAGGCGACGCAGACGGCAGCGGCCAGGCCCGCGCCGAGGCCCCGACGGGAGAGATGTCCCCCGCCGCCGGCCAGCCACAAGCCGGCCACGACGAGCCCTGCGCCCACCGTGGTGGAGAGGTTGAGGCCTTCTCCGGTGACCAGCAGGGAGACGGGCCAGACGAGGATGACGGCTGCCCCCCGCACGACGGGATAGACCACCGACAGCGGGGCGGCTTCGAGCGCGACCCCCAGCGTGAAGAAGTAGGCCGTCTCCATGCATCCTGCCCCCAGGCCCCAGTGCCAGGCCGGGGCGGGAATGTTGCCCGACCACAGGGCCGACCCGCCCATGAGGAGCGCCGCCAGGCCGCTGTAGACGGTGACCCCAACGGTGGCCTGTTGGGGAGAGGGCTGGCGTTTCAACAGCGCGTTCCACACGGCATGGGTGAGCGCGCTGCCGACGAGGAGGAGGGCCAGCATGATCCAGAGGGTTCCCCGGGGGTTGGCCGCGGCCTCCAGGAGGTCCTGGGAGAAGTCGGTCGAATGGGCGGGCCCCGAGAGGCATCACCTCTCGATTTTTAAGGGAGTGGGAAAGACCTCGACGTGGCCAAAGCACTGATTATCACCGAAAAGCCGAGCGTTGCGCGGGACATTGCCGCGGCTCTGGGGGGCTTCCAGGAGGTCGACGGCTACTTCGAAAGCGATCGGTTCTGCCTGTCGTGGGCGGTCGGCCATCTGGTCGAGCTGCAGGAGCCGGACGACATCAACCAGGCCTACAAGGCCTGGCTCCTCAAGGACCTCCCCATCATCCCGAACCCCTTCAAGCTGAAGGCCAAGCCCGAGTCATCCAAGCTGCTCAACGTGCTCAAGAAGCTGCTGAGCCGCAAGGACGTCACCGAGGTCATCAACGCATGCGATGCCGGCCGTGAGGGCGAGCTTATCTTCCGGGAAATCCTGGAATATCTGGAGTTGCACAAGCCGACCTTGCGGTTGTGGTTGCAGTCGATGACGCCCAACTCCATCCGCAACGGATTCGCCGGTTTGAAGCCGGGCAGCGAGTTCGACCGTCTGGGGTCGGCTGCCCAGTGCCGGTCGGAGGCCGACTGGTTGATCGGTATCAATGCCACCCGGGCGCTGACCAAGCGCATGAAGATGCCCTTGGACAAGGCCGTATGGTCGGCCGGGCGGGTGCAGACGCCGACCCTGGCCATGCTGGTCGATCGAGAACTGGAGATCTACCAGCATCGTCCGACCCCATTCTGGCGACTACGAGCTCGTTTCCAGGCGGTCGATCACGAGTACGAGGGCGAGTGGTTCGACCCCGGCTTCAAGAAGAAAGACGAAGAGGGCCGAGACAACTGGATTCTGGATCAGGCGCGGGTGGAGGAACTGCTGGCGAAGGTCACCGGCCAGCGTGGGCAGGCTCGGGAGACCCGCAAGCCGTCGTACGAGAATGCCCCGCCCTTGTTTGACCTGACCAGCCTGCAACGGGAGGGCAACCGGCGCTTCGGCATGTCGGCCCGCCGCACCCTGGCCGCGGCCCAGCGGCTGTACGAGACCCACAAATTGCTGACCTACCCGCGCACCGACTCTCGCGCCCTGCCCTCCGACTATCGGCCGCAGGTCGACCAGGTCCTGGCCATGCTGTCGCACCAGGCCGACTATGGCAAGTCGGCCCAGCACCTGCGCCGAGTTGGGCTGCTGAACCAGGAGCGCATCTTCGATGACTCGGCCATCTCCGACCACTTCGCGCTCATTCCCACGGTTGAAGTGCCCCCTGCCGACCTGGGCAACGACGAGGCTCGCATCTACGACCTGGTCGCCCGCCGCTTCATGGCCGCGTTCTACCCGAGAGCCACCTGGACCGACGTGCAGCGCATCACCGAGGTGGTGGGCGAATCGTTCCGCAGCACCTCCCGCTATCTGACCGAGCCGGGCTGGTACGAGGTGTGGGGCAAGGATGCTCGGGACGACAAGGCGTTGCCCGTGCTGAAAGAGCCGGGGATCCAGACGTTGGAGGCCAGGGTCGAGGAGGATGCCAGCAAGCCCCCCTCCCGCATCAGCGAGGGCCGCCTGCTCAGCCTCATGGAGCACGCCGGCAACCCGGTGGCTGATGACGACAACGACATCAAGGCGTTTCACGACCGGGGCCTGGGAACGCCCGCGACGAGAGCCGACATCATCGAGAACCTGGTCGCCCGGCAGTACGCCATGCGGAGTGACAAGAACATCCGTCCGGCCGTCAAGGGCATCCTGCTCATCGATCTGCTGCGCCGCATCGAAGTGGAACGGCTCGCCTCCGCGGAGTTGACCGGCGAACTGGAGAAGCACCTCCGTAACATCGAGACGGGCAACTTCACCCGGGACAAGTTCATGGACGAAGTCACCGACTACACCCATGAAATCGTCGACCGAGCTCGAGATTTCGACTACGACGCCATCTTTGTCGGCGACCCGCCTGTCGGGCGCTGCCCGGTCTGCAAGGAGCGGCAGGTCGTCGAGAAGATGCGAGCCTACTCGTGCGAGGGATACCAGGGCAAGGGCGTCGGTCCATGCACTTTCTCCGTGTGGAAGGAGAAGAGCGGTCGATACGTCGACCGGCTGGCGCTCACCGAGCTTTTGGAGCGGGGCGAGACGGCCCTCCTCGACGGCTTTGCCGATCGCGCCGGTCGCTCCTACAAAGGGCGCATGGTGCTGGATGCCGAGGGCAAGGTCAAGATCGTGGGCGAGACGATCGGCGGCGAGCAGCCGGTGGTGGACGCTATCGAGTTCCCCATTAATCCGGAGCCCCTGGGGCCGTGCCCTCTCGACCCGGCCTGCGAGATCCGCGAGACGTCGACGGAGTTTCGATGCGCCGAAATCTGCGTCAAAAATAATCCCAAGCTCAAACACGGCGTGATTCTGCCCCGCCTGGTGTGCAAACGGGAAATCACCCGGGACGAAGCGATCCACTACTTTGCGAACGGCAAGACCGAGCTGATCGACGATTTCGTCTCCCGCAAGGGGCGTAATTTCAAGGCGTTCCTGGCGCTCAAGGAGAACGGCCGGTTCGAGTTCGAATTCCTGCCGCGCCAGCCTCGGGGGCGCAAGGGTGAAGCGGCTCCGGGGACGGAAGAGGGCGCGGTTGACAAGCCGGCGCCTGCCCCCCGCCGGACCCGCAAGACAGCCGACGTCGAAGCGGCGCCTCGGGTCAGCAAGGTGCGCACGGCCAAGGTGAAAGCCACCAACGGCGCGGCGACGACCAACAGCCTGCGCGGCACCCGGTGTCCCGGCTGCAATCGGGTCATCATCGACGCCAAGGCGCATCAACGCTGTGTCGGGGTCGCCTGACGCCGTCGCTCACTGGGCCCGGGACATGAAGCACCAGTTGAACGCGGGGGAGCACGCCCTGGTGCGTTCGGTCGTCTATCGCGAGTACAAGCGGCTAGAGGCCGAACTGACCCAGGCCGGCGAACAGCAGGCTGAGCGTATTGCCCAGCGCCTCTTGGAGACGTTCGTCGACCGCTTTCGAGACGATCCCGCACTGCGGGAGGGCGAACCCCGCATTCGCCTGACGGTCGCGGGCGACACGGTCTATCGATACCCGCCCCAGACCATCAATCCCCAGCGACTTGACTGATGTTCCGTCTGGTGGAAGCGCACACTCCAGACGAGGTCGGAGTAGCTCGGACGTTGTTTGTCGAATATGGCGAGTCGCTAGGCTTCAGCCTCTGTTTCCAGGGGTTCGACGAGGAACTGGCCGGGCTGCCCGGCAAGTATGCCCGGCCCGACGGCCGGCTGCTCTTGGCGCAAGCTGACGACGGCTGGGCTGGCTGCGTGGCGCTGCGCCCCCTCGAGCAGGGCGTGGCGGAAATGAAGCGGCTGTATGTCCGGCCCGCCTATCGAAAATTCGGATTGGGTCGCCTGCTGGCCCTTCGAATTGTCGAAACAGCTCGCCAGGCGGGCTATCGTTTGATGCGCCTGGATACGCTCGATACCATGGCCGCCGCGCTGGCCCTGTATGAATCGCTAGGCTTCCAGCGCATTGCCGCCTACTGCCATAACCCCATGCCCAACGTGGTCTACCTCGAAAAGGAACTCTAGTTTGCTAGGTTCGACCTTCGGGTAGAAGTCTGTTGAAGAGCCGCCAAGCTCTCAAATCATATTTATCGCGATATGGCATTGACGGGCTGGCCGCCATGGACGTCAAGAATTCATGGATGTGCTCTCTCATCAATGCGATGACGCTAGTGGAGGTTTAAGGTGAAGAAGACCTTGATGACACTGCTCCTGGGCTTCGGCCTGGTGGCGGGGCTGTCGACGGCCGCTCGGGCCGATTGGCATATGGACTGGAATGGATATTGGACGAATCACCATGACGATGCGGTGGTCATCCAGGAGCACCCGGAGTATTTGCAGGATCAGGTCTGGCTGGGCCGACATCACGACCTGCAGGTCTGGCTGGACGCTCATCCGCAGTACGTGCAGGAGTACGAGGCTGATCCGTATCCGATCGTCGTAACCCACCATACGCATCGGCAGCACTGGCATCGCTTCCCGGACGGACACTGGGATTGGTACTAGCGTCTAGATCCTGAGTGAGCTTGCAGGCCAGGGGTAGCCCCCTGGCCTGTCTGCTTATTGGGAGACTCTAACGGCCCGGGCGCCTGATGGGTGGCTAAAGTGGGTTATAGAAGATCGTGAGGCGATTTTCATGCGAAGATTTTTGATTGCCATTTCTTGTGTCTGGGCGCTGGCCGCGGGGGCCTGCCCAGCCCACGCCGCTCTGTGGGAGGCTTTCCCGGCGGTATCCTTCTCTGGCTACGTGCAGGGGGTCGGGCAGCAGACCGCGACGGTAGAGACGGCCAACGGGGCCGTGGTGGTGCCGTGCGACAACAGTCAGTTCCTGGCCGCGGGCGTCATGACGAGTCCTTTCGCCCTGCCGGTGGGTTCGCCGGTGGTGGTGAGCCTGCCCGCAACCGTGGCGCCGCAACTGGCCGTGGCCAACCTGGCCCCGGTGCCATACGGGGTGGCCGCCTTTCCGGCCACGTTCAACTCGTACATGGTGGCCAGCAGCGGGCCTACCCTGTATGAGCCGGTCCAGCCCGCGGTGGCGGTCGAAAACCCTGTTCAATACAGCTATGAGAACGTAGCGCCCGTGTCGTATACGGCGTCGTGGCCAGCGGTGCCACCCGCCCCCGTGGTGAGCTACAACGCGTTCGAGCCGCCCTCCTGGACGGAGGCTTGTACCCAGGACGTCGTCTATGAGTCGGCCTGGCAAACACCGGCCCCTGCCTTGGCGGCGTACGCCCCGTGTAGCTGGGGCGTCCCGTACACGGCGGTGCCATACTACCAGCCCTATCCCTTCTGGGATACGTCGGCGTTCTCGGTAAGTGTCGCCCAGCCGGGATTCTCCCTGGGTTACTCGGCCTTCTCGCCGGGCTATGGATATCCGTATGGTGGTTATGGCGGGTTCGGCTTCAACCAGGCTTCGATAGGTCTTGATCTGGGCGATGTCAGCCTGGGCTTCAGCTCCTTCGGAGGCTCCCCCTGGGGAGGAGGCTATCCGTACTATGGCGGATCCTTTAGCTCGCTTGGTATCGGATTCGACGGCATCGACCTGAACTTCGGTAGCTTCAACCCTGGGTTCCCGGCGGTTTATCCTGCGTTCTACCCGGCTCCTTACCCCTATCCCGCGTTCGCGGCCGTCGGTTATCCGTCTGCTGGGTTCAATCCGTTCGTCGGCCCGATCACGCCTCTCTACCCGTGCTTCCAGCCGGGCTTCGTCCAGACCGCCTTCACGGGTCCCGTGCTGGGCAATGCCGAGTTCGAAGGCAACGCGGCCCTGATCCGGACCCGTAACGGTTTCATGTCGATTCCGACCGCGGCCCTGCCGGACAGTGTCTTGAACCAGAATGTGTTCGTGCGAGACCCTCGAGGGAACGTCTCGCAGGTGCCCCTCCAGGCCGCGCTGGCCATGCGTCGGGAAGGGAGCCGTCTCCTGACCGATCCGCGGGTGCCGAGGAGCGCGTTGCTGTCGAACGTGGCCGTGGCAGACTCTCGGGGCCGTGTGCATAATGCTTCCCTGGCCTCCGCGCTGCAGAACCGCAGGAATACGATCCTGGGCGCGGCCGGCACGGCCAGCATGCTCCGTCACGTGGGCCGAGCGGCCCTGTCGACGTCTGGCCATCAGTTTGGCCTGATGCGGCCGTCTCGCTCCTTCGGGCGAGACTTCGGGCGAAACCGTGCCGGACTCAGGCCTGGCGCGACGTTCCGACCTTCCATGGCCACCCATCCTTCGTTCAACCGGGGTGTGACCTCGGCGATGCGACGGCCGAGCTTCAACCGGGGGATGACGTCGGCGATGCGACGGCCGAGCTTCAATCGGGGCATGACGTCGGCGATGCGACGCCCGAGCTTCAACCGGGCACCGGCCTATCGGCCGAGCTTCAACCGGGCGCCAGCGTACCGACCGAGTTACCGGCCCGCGGCCCCAGCTTACCGGCCCGCTTACCACCCATCTTTCCGGCCCGCGGCGCCGGCCTACCATCCCAGCTTCAGTCGACCGGCTCAGTCCTTCAGCGCCCCACGGCCGGTCTTCCGAGCGCCGCAGCCGACCTTCCGAGCGCCCGCTCCGATGATGCGAGCCCCGGCGCCGGCCCCTATGCGGGCCCCGATGCAGGCGCCCGTGATGCGAGGCGGTGGAGGGTTCCGCCGCTAGCTAGAGGAATCGGCTCCGCTCTAAACAACCAGACGTGGCGGGCGCAGACAGC
>DASYBA010000186.1:0-8130 GCA_036501005.1 Candidatus Xenobia bacterium
CCTCGGCGTGTTCAAACGTTCATGTCTAGCATGGCCAGATGCTGGCTCGGATCGCCTGAGGAAGACCCCGCTTTGGAAAAATCAAGCTAGGACGCCACTTCAGCCCGATGCCCGAAAAATCGGCCGAGGTCCCAGTCTGAGAGCACAGAGCATGAACGAGAAGGAGACCCGATTCGTAGATTCTCGCCAAATTTACGAAGGCAATACATTGACAATGAATGGGTTGCGGCCAGGGCAACCGATTGACAAGGTTAAGCGCTATTTGCCAGTTGGCTGCAAATGGGTTGAGGGCGAATTGGGGGACACCGGCGGGATTGTAATAACCATATCGGACCCCCACAATGGTTGCTGTTTGCAGGCGTTAGAAAAGTCCGGTAAGATTTGGGCGCTAAGATCCATGCAAGGCTGCTACATTGAGCTGAACCATGATAGATTATTCGGATTGGGTGACGGGAATCGGTTCTAAAGGGCCTCCCTTTTGGCTTCCTGAAAGCCATAGACAAGAGCACATACGAATACCGGCGAGCGCCCGTAAAGCTTGAAGTAGATCTAGAAGTATCGACTCTCCACGAATCGGTTATCAGTGAGATGAACCTGGTTCAAATCTAGTTCGGCGCCACACATTGGCACCCGCATTGATCATTCACGCCAATGCTCCATGCTTATGTTGTCACCCCGAGCCCCAGACGGCGCAGCCCCAACGCCCACGCCCCTTGCGCTGGTCGCTGGTCGGTCCTCCGAGGGTCTGTCGGCGTCCCCCCGAGGCCCGACCAGGCAAGCCCCCTCCGCCTCGAGTAGTTTGAAAGGTTAACTTCCTGTTCTGGACATGCGATTTCGATACGCACCCAGGAAGCCCGGCTTCTATGCGATATACTGACTGACCGTATGACGCACCCCGAACAACCCCCCGATCGTTCCTGGAACCCGCACCGATTCTCTACCTTGGCGGAGGCGCAGAAGTGGATTGACCTGCAGTCTCAGGCCTGGCACCTGCTCCTGACCGACAAGGAACGCCAGGCTGCCGTGGCCTACAAAGGCCGCCAGCACAAGGAAATCAACGGCTTGTTGCCGGGTGACCTACGGCTGCCCCCGGGCGATGAAGCCCGAGTCAAGAAGCTCATCTGGCAGTTGGACGCCGCCATTGCCAAGGCCAGCATCCCGGTCGACCTGTTGCTCTACCGCGGCATCTACGCCAGTCCTAAAGAGTACCACGTGGGCAAAATCCAGGTCGAAGACGGCTACTCCAGCACCACCCTGAACCCGAAGCTGGCGCACCGCTGGGCGGCCGGCCCGGATGGGGAACCAGGGCTGGTCTTCGAGATCCACGCACCGGCCGGGACACCCGCTGGATTCCCTGACCGACTGGGCATCTTTGAGGAACAGTTGGAGGTCCTTCTGGAACATGGTACAATGCTTTGGGTAACGGCCATCCGGCCGCCCTTGACCCCCTCCGCCCATACCGTTGTTGTGGCCGACCTTGTGAGGTGATCCATCGTGGACAATGATACCAGCCGTTTTGTGACCAGGCCCGGGGACCTCAAAGAGTTCGATACCATTGAGGAAGCCCGAGCTTGGCGCGACCAGCAGAGGGCCAAGTTTCAGAAGCCGGTGCCCGCCAAGAAGGCCAAGAAGCCCAAGGCCAGCTGAAAGCGGTCCACGGCTTGAACACAAGGACCGGTCGTGAAGATCCTTTCGATGATATCCTGGTGGCGCCAGCAGGTATGCCGTACTTGGCACAATGCATAGCGGATCATCCTCGATCCGGTACCGGACGATCCCATCGAGGCCCTCTGTGGCATCATGGCCGATGCGTCGTCTGGCACTGAATCCCTCTTGGCGGATCGTCGAAGAGAGGTGACGGGAGCCCATGCGGTATCTGCTGGACGCCAGGCCGGTGATCGCCTACCTCAAAAGAGGAAAGGCTACCAGACGCAGCGGGCGGAGGCCACTGTGGTCACCAAGGACCGCGACTTCCACCAGTTTGAGTCTCTGGTGAAGGTCCTCTGGCTATAGGCCGGCCTATCGAAAAAGCAGGGACTGCCACCGGCCGACATCAGCCCTCAGTACCAGACGACTTACACCGGTTGATGAGCTAAATCGTCTCGCACGCCGATACCACCGGCCGCTCGACTCTGTCATGATGGACTGCGACAGACACTTCACGCGGACTCTTGGTAGCTGGCAGGAGGCGACACCTATGGAAGCGATGCGGGTACTCGTGGTCGAACAGGATGCCACCAGTCGAGACACCACCACCCAGATGCTGCATGCGATGGGCTGCGTGGTAACCCACGCCCGCCGTATCGAAGACGCTTTCTTCCTGGTCTCGCACCAGAAAGTCGACATGGTGCTGACCGACGTGTGGTCCGGCGTCGACGTCTACAATGGCGTGCCGATCGTCTGGGTCAACGCCCCCACTCCCAGAGCCAAGACCCCTCAACGGCTGCGACGCCAGGCCGTCCGGTACCTCGCCCGGCAGGGCGCGGCCTAGGCCCAGGAGGAGGCCACCGCCTCGACTTGAACGGAATCCCCATGGCCAAGCTGTACTTTCGCCATGGCGCCATGGGCAGCGCCAAGACACTCAACCTGCTGGCGGTCTGGCACAACTACGTGCAGCAAGGCAAGCAGGTCAAGCTGCTCAAGCCCTCCATGGACGACCGCTTCGGCCAGGACATGATCCGCTCCCGAGCCGGCCTGGAGTACAAGGCCGACATGCTGGTGCAAGACGATACCCGCCTGAACTTTCGGGAGTTTGAGGGCGTGTCGTGCGTGCTGGTCGACGAGTGCCAGTTCCTCAGTCCCGCCCTGGTCGATCAGTTGCGGGAATTGACTCGGGCCCTGGACGTCCCCGTCATTGCCTACGGCCTGCGCACCGACTTTCGCACCCAGCTCTTCCCCGGCAGCCGCCGCCTGCTGGAACTGGCCGACGCCATCGAAGAGATCAAGACGACCTGCATGTTCTGCAACCGCAAGGCCGTGTTCAACCTCCGCCACGACGGCCACGGCTGTGCGATCGTCGAAGGCCCGTCGGTGCATCTGGGCGCCGACGATACCTATTCACCGGTGTGCTACCCCTGCTATCACGAGAAGGTCCAGGCCGCCACCCGGCTTCGGCTGGTGGCCGTTTAGCGGGGCGGGGCCAGCCAATCCAGCCAGGCGGGCTTCAGCGCCGTGCCGGCCGCCTCGCGGAACGGCCCGTCGACCATGCCCCGACCGTCAATCAGGCTCACCGCGAAGGCTGAGCCGTCCTGGCCGAACTGCACGCAGAGCCGTCGGCTGATGGGCGGATTGGGCACCATCAGCTCCAGCAACCCGCCCTCCTTCAGGAACACCTGCGGCATGGCCAGACGCTTCTCCGCCAGCACGGGCTGCAGCGCCTGGCACAGGCCCATGAGAGCCTGGATGGCACCCGCAGTCGGTTCGGGATCCTTGAAGTCGCGAGCCTCCTCGCACAGCTCCTCGAGACGCTGCTTGAGGCTGGCTTCCAATTCGGTCCACCCGGCGGTCGCAGCCATGCGCGGCGTCTTCGATCCCCTGCAGGCGGGCTCCTGTTGAAGGGGGCGAGACGTGAGGGGGTGGAACAACGAAGCCATGAAACGAGCCACCGCCCTCCTGCTGCTCTCTCTGGCCGGCGCCCAGGCTGCCCCGGTGATCTTCAGCGACTACCGCACGCAGCGTCCCGGCGTCGTCCACCACATCACGCCGGCCGACCTGCCGTCGCCGAACCTCATCCAGGGCGTCACCGCCAACGCCCCCATGGGGTCCACCCGGCCCAAGGGCGCCTGGCCCACCGCACCGCCCGGGTTCAAGGTCACCCTCTATGCCGAGAACCTCAAGACCCCCCGCGAACTGCGGACCGCCCCGAACGGCGACGTCTTCCTGGCCGAAAGCGGCGCCGCCGACGTCCAGGTCTTTCGCCACGGCCACCCCACCGTGTTTGCCTCCGACCTGCCTCACCTCTACGGCATGGCCTTCTATCCACCGACGCGGCCCGAGTGGTTCTACGTCTCCACCCCCACCGACGTCTATCGATATCCCTATCGACCCGGCGACCTCCATGCCCGCGGCCCCCGCCAGCACGTCATCACCCTGCCCTGCAACGACCGCGGCCACTGGACCCGGGACCTGGCCTTCTCCAAGGACGGGGAGCACCTCTTTGTCGCCGTCGGCTCGCATTCGAACGTCAGCAGCGTGGCCGAAGACCCGCAAGAGAAGAGCCGCGCCACCGTATTGGAATATCGGCCCGATGGCACGGGCATGCGGGTCTACGTCTCCGGGGTTCGCAATGCGGGCGCCGGTCTGGCGGTCGACCCCAAGAGCGGAGATCTGTGGGGGTCGGCCAACGAACGCGACGGCCTGGGCGACGACCTGCCGCCCGACTACGTGACCCACTTTGAGGCGGGCGGCTTCTACGGTTGGCCCTACTACTACACGGGCCACCATCCGGATCCTCGCCATCCCGACCCGCCCGCGGCGCGCGTGTTGGTACCGGATGTCCTCATCCAACCCCACAATGCCTCGCTGCAACTGGCGTTCTACCAGGGCACCAGCTTTCCGGCCGAATACCGGGGCGACATCTTCTGCGCCCAGCACGGCTCGTGGAACCGCTCCGTGCGGACCGGCTACGAGGTCATCCGGGTGCCCAGGCACGGGACGACCAGGGCCGATGGAACGTACCAGGACTTCCTCTGCGGCTTCGTCACGGCGGCGGGAGGGGTCTGGGGCCGGCCCGTCGGCGTCACCGTCGCGCAGGACGGCGCCCTCCTCGTCTCCGACGACATGTCGGGCAGCATCTGGAGGGTTGCCTGGGTCGGCTCGGGTAAGTAGCGCCCATGACTCTTGAAGAACGCTTTCGCCGCATCGCCCCGGCGGTCGACTTCTGCTCCCTGCGCATGGTTGATGAACTGGACGAATCGCTGACGGTGCGCCGGGGCGTTTTGCAACCCTTCGATAGAGGACGGGACATCGGCGCCATGGTCACCGTGATCCACCAGGGGTCGCTGGGGTACGCCGCCACCAGCGACATTACCGAGGCCGGTCTGCGGCAGGCCGCCGACCAGGCCCTGGACTGGTCAAGACGGGTGGCCGATCGAGGCGTGGTCGACTATCGAACGGTGCCCTTGCCCCATCCGCAGGGTGAATACGAGACCCCGGTGCGGGTGCCGTGGGAGTCCATGTCGTTGTCGGACAAGATCGCCATGCTCCAAGAAGCCAACCGGCGCATGGCCGGGGACGACCGCATTATCGACTGCGAGGCGTCTCTCTGGAGAACCCGGGTCGAGACCACCTACCTGACCTCCGGCGGCGGACACCTGGTCCAGCGCCTCCACTATCTCGTCCCCGGCCTGAGTGCGACCGCCCACCTGCAGGGCGAGACGCAGACCCGATCGCTGCACGGTCGGGACGTGTGCCGGCAAGGCGGGCTGGAGCTCCTGGAGGAGGTGCCCCTGGTCGACGAGGCGCCCCGCGTCGCCCGGGAGGCCATCGAACTGCTGCTGGCGCCCGACTGTCCGGAGGGGAGCATGGACGTGCTGCTCGACCCCGGCCAGATGATCCTGCAGATTCACGAGTCGATAGGGCACCCGCTGGAGCTGGATCGCATCCTCGGCGACGAGAGGAATTATGCGGGCACCAGCTTTGTCACGCTCGACATGTTCGGGAAGTACCGCTACGGCTCGGACCTGCTCAACATCACCTACGATCCGACCCGCCCCGATCAATACGCCAGCTACGGCTGGGACGACGAGGGCCTGGCGGCCCGGCGTGAACACGTGATTTTTGAGGGTCTCCTCTTGCGGCCTTTGGGGGGCGTCATCTCACAGGCCCGGGCCGGCATGGCGGGGGTGGCCAATGCGAGGGCCTGCAGTTGGAACCGCCCGCCCATCGACCGCATGGCCAACCTCAACCTCGAGCCGGGGGCGTCCACCCTGGACGACATGGTCGCCAGTATCGAACGCGGCGTCTACATGAAAAGCAACACGAGCTGGTCCATCGACGACTCCCGCAACAAGTTCCAGTTCGGCTGCGAGTGGGGCCAGCTCATCAAAGGCGGCAAGCTGGGGCCGGTGGTGAGAAACCCCAACTACCGGGGCGTGTCGGCCACCTTCTGGCGAAGTCTGCGCATGGTGGGTCGAGCCGAAACCATGGCGTACCTGGGCACCCCGTTCTGCGGCAAGGGTGAACCCAACCAGTCGATCCGAGTCGGACACGCCTCGCCGGCCTGCGTCTTCAGTGGCGTCGAAGTGTTTGGAGGGGCCTGATGCAAAGCTACTTCGTCGACCTGGTGGAGGGCCTCGAAAAGGGCCTCCACGCCCCCGAAATCCTCGCCTCCAGCTTCTCCGGTGAAGACTCCGACTTCGTCCGCTTCAACCAGGCTCGGGTTCGACAGGCCGGGCACGTGGTGCAGCGGGACATCACCCTGGAGCTCATGCGGGGGCAACGGCACGCGAGGGGCAGCACCACCCTGACGGGGCAGGTTGAGGAGGACCGCCTGCGCCTTCGACACGTGCTCGACGAGCTGCGAGACATCGTGGCACAGTTGCCCGAGGATCCGCATCTGAATGCGCCGACTGCCGTCCATTCCACGGAGCGGCACGGCACCAACCAGCTTGTGCCGTCGGGTGACCTCGTGCCCGCCATCCTGGACACGGGGCGGGACCACGACATGGTGGGCATCCTCGCCTCCGGCGGCGTCTTCCACGGGTTCGCCAGTTCCCTCGGGCAGCGTAACTGGCATTCCAGCTACACCTACAACCTCGACTGGAGCCTGTACCACCACGGCGACAAGGCGGTCAAGTGCCTGTACGCGGGGTTTGCCTGGGAGGATGGGGTCTTCCGATACAAGATGGACCGGGCTCGAGAAGAGCTGTCGCTGCTGGCCAGACCGGCTCGCACCTTGGCGCCCGGCCCCTATCGAGCGTTCCTGGCCCCGGCCGCCGTCGCCGACGTTCTCTGGATGGTGGGCTGGTCGGGCTTCGGACGGCGCGAACATGAAACCGGGCGGACGTGTCTCCTGCACATGGTCGAGGGGCGCGAGCGGCTCCACACCGCCATCGCCATCTCGGAAGACACCGAGCACGGGGCTTCACCCGACTTTCAGGATGAGGGCTTCATTCGCCCGCCTCGAGTCCCCTTGATCGAAGGGGGCTGCTTCCGGCACTGCCTGACCTCGCCGCGGTCGGCTCGAGAGTACAACCAGCAGGGCAACGGTGCCAGCGAGGAGGAACAGCCGGAGTCGCTGGACATGGCCGCCGGCACGCTGCCTCAGGCCGAGGTACTGGCACGACTCGATACGGGCCTCTACGTGAACAACCTCTGGTATCTCAACTACTCCGATCCGGTCGGCTGCCGCATGACCGGCATGACCCGCTTTGCCACGTTCTGGGTCGAAAACGGACGCATTGTGTCGCCGGTCAACGTCATGCGGTTCGACGACACGCTCTATCGGATGCTGGGCCACAACCTGGTGGACCTGACGGTGGAGCGGGACTTCATGTTTACCGACCTGACCTACGACGGTCGCAGTACCACGACCGCCCGAGCGCCCGGCGCCCTGCTGGGGGAGCTCACCTTGACGCTGTGACCAGCCGGGCCGCATCGGTGTCCCGGCCCTCCTGCTGGGCCACTCTGGCGGCCTCCGACAGGAGCGTGACAGCGTCCTGCACACGCCCATCCTGACGCCACGCCTCGCTTAACCGCAAGACCGAAGCGGTGTCTACCGGGTAGTGCCGCACCAGGTCCAACAGCATGGCTTCGCCCTGCGCTCGGGTGGTCGGGGCGGCGAGAAGCGTGCTGGCCAGATCGGCCTGCGCGCAGGGCAGGTCCGGGCATTCCTGCAAGGCCCGTCGGTCATCGCCGGCCGCCCAAGATCGATAGGCCGCCAGAAAGGCGCCGGGCGGCGCCACCACCCGATAGATGCGATCCCAGGGCGTCTGGTACACTCGCCGCACCAGGGAGGAGCGGTCAAGCCACAGATCCAACCGGGTATCGAACCTCTGCGTCAGGGCGAGGCTGAGCCCGGCGGTAGGATCGATACAGATGTAGGTGGCTCGGGACTGTATCGCCTGGGCCAGCACGCCGCACAAGTCGTTGTGGTCCTGCGGAATGCCAAAGACGTGCGCTCGCAAGGTG
>DASYBA010000187.1:0-3746 GCA_036501005.1 Candidatus Xenobia bacterium
CCTCGGCGTGTTCAAACGTTCATGTCTAGCATGGCCAGATGCTGGCTCGGATCGCCTGAGGAAGACCCCGCTTTGGAAAAATCAAGCTAGGACGCCACTTCAGCCCGATGCCCGAAAAATCGGCCGAGGTCCCAGTCTGACCGTATTTCTTGATGCGGGCCCATTGGGCATCCTCACTAATCCCAAGCATCCCCCTCTTACGGCAGCGGCACTGCAATGGGCCAGGCGGATGATAGTGGCCGGTCACCGTTTTGTCGTTCCCGCCATTGCGGACTACGAGGTGCGCCGTGAACTGGAGCGGGCCGGCAAGCAGAACAGCCTGGTCGCCCTGGACGCCTGGAATGCGGCCTATCCGGACCGCTATCTTCCCTTGTCCGATACCGCATTGCGACTGGGCGCCAAGCTATGGGCCCAGGCGAGTCAGACTGGCAAGACCACGGCCGACCCCGAAGAGCTGGACGGCGACGTGCTCATCGCCGCCCAGGCCATCACGACGGGTCTTGCGCCTGCGGACTTCGTGATCGCCACCTTGAACGTGGCCCTGGCCTCGTTTGCCACTGGACCCACATAACCCCGTGAACGGGGCAGGGATACCCTCTCGATAACCAGGGAACCAAGCCTGAGGCGCACGCTGGATGCCCCCTGACCGCTCACCGGAGCTCCACCGACAAGTGTTGTATCGAGTTGCCCCGGCGCAAATCGATACGAAGGATACAAGGCTCGTCGGTGTCGAGGATCGTCCAAAGCTGGATGGCGTTTTCGGGCCGGCTCAAGGGCTGGCCATTGATATCGAGAATCAGATCGCCAGGGTGCACGCCCGATTGTGCCAACGGGTGCTAGGGCGAAAGCTGGCCCACCCGGATGCCGCCGCTCTGCGGGACAAGCTCGATGCCTTGCCACAACTCTGACCGGTGTTGGCGTAGCCACGTCTTCTCCAGACGAGGTGCGAGGGGCCGTAGGATGGCCTTCGGGGTGGTCCCCAAAGAGATGGCGACCGTCTGCCCCGCCTGCGTGAGGACGATTGCTGACCGGTGGGGCAGCGGCCGCCCACGCCAGCGCGTGCGAAGCCGTGTCGCCCAGCAGAGCGGCACACAAAAGGCCCAGGAGCACGCGATGGATCCGCATTCGGTCGGCGTGATTCGCATGCCCGACGAGCCATCCTGCCCGTCGATATTGAAGGGTTCTTCATCTTCGGCCGTGCGATACTTGTTTACGAGCCATTAACGGAAGCGTTCTGGGCGGCAGGCAGTGACGTGGATAGACTGAGCTGGTATAATGAGAAAGGAGGCGCTCGTCGTGCAGCAGTTCATCGCCATGCTGGCCCAGCTTCAGGAGAGACGGACTCCATCTGCATTTGGAACTTATCCCAGGTGGAATCTCGCCTGCCCAAGGACGCCGCCTAGCCCCGCAGGATGGCCTCTTCCAGCGCTTGCACCGCCGACTGGAGATCGGGGTAGCGGGACAGCGGATCTTTCGAACACATGCGCTCCAGCACCCAATCCACCTCTTCAGCGACATGAGGACGCTCCTCTCGCACCGCAGGCAGCGGCGAGCCAACGTGTTTCATGACGACCACCATCGGCGAGTCGTCCATGAACGGCCGGTGTCCGACGATGAGCTCCCACAGCATGATGCCCAGCGTGTATTGATCGCTGGGGGCCGCGACCCCCTTGCCACTGAACTGCTCTGGCGACATGTAGCCCGGCGTCACCGGCATCTGGTCGGTGGCGGTCACCGTCACGTCCGATTCCTGTCGAGATATGCCAAAGTCCATCACGGTGATGCGAGTGCCAGCCGATACGAACACGTTTTCCGGCTTGAGATCCCGATGCCAGATGCCAAGCTGGTGCGCATAGATCATGGCGTCGAACACCGGCATCAGGAGCTCCAACGCCAGGCGGGGCACCATGCCCTCGGGGTTGACCCGCTGGCGGAGGGGCACGCCGTAAATCAGTTCCATGACCAGGTAGCATGGGTCGCCGATGTTCCAGTCCATGACGCGCACGATGTTGGGGTGGTTGAGCTTGGCGCCGATGCGAACCTCCCGCTCGAAACGGGCCCGCGCCTCCGGACTGGCCAGGTACTCCCGGTTGATCACCTTGACCGCGACGGCCTGGCTCGGATCCAAGGTGTCGTGGGGCAGACCCCGATACACGACGGCCATGCCCCCCTTGCCCAGTTGGTCGGTCAGAACCCAGTTGCCCACTTTCTGGCCGATAAGGGTGGCGTCCGGGCGCGGCAGGTCCACCTTCCCACCCAAGGTCTCCGCCACGACCAGTCGGCGGGAGGCCCGTACTACCTGACGCTGGCGCCGGCGAAACGCCGCCACCCCCAGGCCGATCGATAGCACCAGCGCCCCCATCACCCCGAGGTGGCGCAAGGCGGCGTCTCGCAGATAGATGCCGATGGTGCCAGGCACCAGGGGCACGGGATTGCCGTCCTGCGGGAGATTGTAGCTCACCGCTGGCCGCAGGGCGGTAGAATCGATATTCCAGTGTCTTTTTTGATACCCTTCACGACGGAACTCGAATTGCAACACCACGTTACGATCCGGCACCGGGACCTGCACCGGATCGCCGCTGGTGCCCAGCAGTTGCGGTCCTGCATCCGACAGGAAGACGACGTCTGCCTTATCTGGATCTGTATGGAATATGACGGTGCGAAAGGCTTTCGCCCCCTCCTCAGCCCCGGCGTTCGCCAGGCACAGCAGAAGGATCATCAGGCAGACCCAGCATGACCGCATGCGGGGGTGGTTCGACTTCATGGCAGGGTCGGCCTGCGCGGCGGTGGAACGAGGAGGCATGAGCAGGGCTATCCTCCTTCCCTGGCAGGAGCGCTTGTTTCGAATCCTGCTGGCCCTTGTGGTGGTCTTGCTGTTGAACAGCGCGGCCCTGTGGTGTTGGACGCGAACGCCGGACCCACCGCTCACCTACTACGCTTTGCTCCTCTTCCATTTTGCCCTGGGACTGGTGGTGGGGGTGCCTTTCACCATCTACGCCCTCAGCCATCAGAAGCGGGCCCGCAGCCTGAGCGACAACCACGCAGCCGCCTGGTTTGGCGCCTCGACGGCCATCTGCGGGCTGCTCTGCATGGGCGTCGGCGTCTACATGTTCGGCCTCGCAGCGCTGGGCGGCGCCGTCACCCGAGACCGCGAATGGTGCTTGTATCTCCACCGTTTCACCGCGTGGGCCATGCCGTTTCTATACGCCCTCCACATGCGGGCCCGCGCCTCACGCCTGGCCCCGGGTCGGGAGCGGCGCCGACTGGAGATCGCGGCGACCACCGCCATCCTGGTGTTGCTGGGGACCCTGGGCGTGGGCGTGCGGCAGGTTCTGGCTTCGAACGCGGAGTTTCATCTGCCGCCCGTCGATCCATATGCCGACAAGAACAGTCCGTTCTTCCCGTCCGAGGCGAGCAGTTCGACAGGGGGCGTGCTGCCCGTGAACCTGCTCCTCGAGAGCCAGCAGTGCGCCCAGTGCCACGCCGATATCTATCGACAGTGGTCCGAGTCGGCTCACCACTTCTCCAGTTTCAACAACCCATGGTACAAAGCGTCTGTCGACTACATGCGCGACATCGACGGCCCGACCGCAACCCAGTGGTGCGCCGGCTGTCACGACGCGGCCATGCTGTTTCCGGGCATCATGAAGATGAAAGAGAAGATGCGGCTGCCGGAGTCGCACGCGGGCGTCGCCTGCCTGGTCTGTCACGGCATCGTCGAAGTGAAGAACACGACCGGGAACGGT
>DASYBA010000188.1:0-5391 GCA_036501005.1 Candidatus Xenobia bacterium
ACATGGTCGGTGAAAAACCGTATGCTCTGAAGAGAGACGTCCATGCAGACTGCAGCCGAACTGTGCGAGAAGCTACGCCATCAGGGTTTGAAGGTCACCCCGCAGCGCCGGGCCATCTTCGAAGCGCTGGAAAACAACACTCAGCATCCCACCGCCGAGCAGGTCCATGACATGGTGCGGGCCCGCATGCCAGACGTGGCCCTGGGCACCATCTACAAGGTCATGCAAGAGCTGGTCGACATGGGCGAGCTTCTCGAGCTGAACTTCCACGGCGACCGCTCCCGCTTCGATCCGAACGTCAGCGATCACAGCCACATCCAGTGCCAGGGCTGCGGTCGGTTGCAAGACGTGCCCCAGCTATTTCCCAGCCTGTCGGTTCCATCCGAACTGGCCCGGGGTTTCCGCATCGACCGCCACGAGGTCGTATTCTACGGGCTTTGTCCCGAGTGCCTGGCCGGGCGGAAACCTTCGGAGGGATAAACTCTCCTCCACCTTGAATTCCCCTCCCTTGTGAGCGGGGGAGAAATGCGGGTCGTGTGTGTGGGGCTGCGGGGCGATCAAGCCGCCCTGTTGCAGCAGGCCCTGGTCGACATTCCCCTGCGGCAGGTCGACAGCCGTGAGCTGATGACGGCGCTGCGCGAGCAACCGTGCCGTGTGCTCATTCTAGGTCCGCAACTGGGGGCGCAAGGCATCCCTGTGCTGGAAGGCGTTCGGCAGGTTTTTGGTGCGCATTCGTTACCGGTTCTCTACGTGGTTGCCTCCCAGGTAGACGCGGACAAAGCCAAGGAACAGGCCAGTCGTTTGCAGGCGTCCGACACGCTTGTCGAACCGTTCGCCCCCATCGAGCTGGTTCGACACGCGGCCGACCTGCTCGGTATTCCTTGGGAGATGGTGCCCACCACGCCGACCGGCTCGTTAGGCCGATCCCGGACTCGCAACGTGGCCCCCCGCGACTGGCGTGCCGAGCAGGCTGTGATCGCGCCCCGCCTTGAGGTCCTGGAGAAGGCGGCGAAAGCGAAGGAAGAAGGCACGCTCTCTCGGCTGCTGACCCGGAGCGGGGTCTTCGAGGCGGAGAAGCTTCGCCAGTTCTTGTCGGAGCGCGGCCACGAAACCGGGGTCAGGCTTATCTCCGAGCTGGTGCTGTTGCTCGAGGGCACCGAGCAGGGCTCTGCCCTGCGCTTGATGGAGGTGCTCAGGGCGGCGCTGGTGGAACCCCCCGGGGCCCGGGAACCGGTGGCATCGGTGGCACCGGAGCCGCCGCCGGAACCGGTGGCACCAGACCAGCCCCAGGAACGGGGACGAGGCTGTGTCCTGATCGTCGACCCGGACGAGGCGTTCGCCGCCAGCCTGTGGCTCGAGGCCCAGGGGCGGGGCCTGCAGGTCGTATCGCTGCCCGACGTCTCGCACGCGGCCGCCTTTGCACAGCAGCAGAGGCCCGACGTCATCATCGTCGATCCCGTGGTGGCCCCGACGTGGGACGAGATGGCCACGTTCTTCGGCCAGATTCAGAGCATCACGCCCCCCATTGCGATCCTCATGGTGACGGATAACAGCGACCAGTCGGCCCGCCTGGCAGCCGACGGGCTGGGGGCCGATCTGTTTGTCGCCAAGCCGCACCCGGCGGCCGACATCCTGTCCTTGGCAGAAGAATTGATGGGGTTGTCCAGGCGGGCGCGCTGGAAGGTCCTGGTGGTGGATGACGATCCGGTCGCGCTGGCCACCGTGCAGGCCATGTTCGACACGCACGGTATCGATTGTGTGCAGATCGAAGAGCCGACCCAGTTCTGGGAGGCTCTCGAGCGCTCACAGCCAGATCTTCTGGTGCTGGACCTGGGCCTGCCCGGCGTCGACGGCACGCAGTTGTGTCGCATCGTTCGAAACGACCCGCACTGGCGGAGCATTCCCATCGTCTTCCTGACGGCCATCGCCGATCCGGAGGCCTTGGAAGCAGGCTATCGGGCGGGGGCCGACGATTTTGCCACCAAGCCCATCGCTCCCGAGCACTTCGTGTCGCGGGTGCTCAACCGCCTGGAGCGGCAGCGAGCCGCGCTGTCTTCGGCCCGCATGGACGCCCTGACGGGCCTGGAATCTCGCAGTTGGGCCACGGAGCGGCTGGCCACCATGCTGCGTCTGGCCGCAGTGGAACAGGTCTCGGTTGCCCTGGCGGTCTTGAACCTCGACCTCTTCCAAGACATCAACGTGGTGCTCGGCTTCGAGACGGGCGATGCGATCCTGCACCATCTGGCTGAGCTCCTGCAGAAGAGCCTGCCGTCCCTGACGCTCCTGGCCCGCTGGTCGGGCGACGAGTTTGTGGCGGCCTTCTACGGACAGGGACGGGAATGGGTGGAGAACACCCTGACCGAGCTCCTCGGGCACATGCGCGCCGAGTCGTTTGGCCTCCTGGACGGCCAGCCTTTGCACGTCACGTGGAGTTGTGGCGTGTCGCAGTACCCCCGGGATGGCACCAATCTGCTCGACTTGTATCGATCGGCGTCGGCTGCGGTGGCGGAAGTCAAACGCCGGTCCCGCAATGGCGTCCTGTCTTCAGCCTGGTTCGAGACCAGCGACTTTGCCGAGCTGCCCCTGGACCTGGTCCTGGTGCTCGACGACGAGATGCTGGCCAGCCGCATCCTGACCGCGTTGGGGGTGCGGGGCTATCACGGCCACTGGATCGGGGTCGCCCATTCGCTCCTCACCCGGCTCGTGGCGGCGGCGACCCTTCGGCCCGGCCTGGTGGTGCTGTGGAATGTGGATCTGCCGTGGCTTGACGGATGGGAGCTCTTGCGGCTGACCCGTCAGGATCCGATATTGTCTAGCGCGAAGCTCGTGCTCATGGCCGACCAGCCGACCGAAGAAACGCAGGAACGTGCGAGAATGCTAGGGGTGGACGGAGTGCTCGCCACCGACGTTCCCTTTACCATGTTGCTGCACTACCTCCGTCAGGCCCTGGGCTCCTAGCGGATCAGCCACAGGGTCGTGAGGACGGCCAGCGGCGTCACCCAGCCCACGACCAGCGCCAGAATCACCAGGTAGCCCCGGTTGTCGACCTGCTGGGCCATCCACGATAGCAGGCGCTTCAGGCCAGAATGGGGGCAGACCACGGGGGTGTGTCCTGCGATCTGCTCGGCCACCGCCTGAATGAACTGCCGCATGGTCTGATAGCGATCGTCTCGCTTGCGGGCCATGGCTCGGGCAATGACCAGGCGAGCGATTTCCCGGGGCACCCGGCCTTGCACCTTCGAGCTCAGCTCGTCGGCGGAGGGAGCATCCTCCGTCAGGCTGCTGATGATGGCGGCCATGCCGCTCTTGCCCGCATAAGGGTGGCTGAGGGCAAACAGCTCGTACATGACGACGCCCAGGCCGTAGACGTCAGACGCTTCGGTGGCCTGGTTGCTGTCTTCGACATCCTCTGGGGCAATATACCCCGGGGTGCCGCACGTGCAGCCCGCCAGCGTCAGGTTGGGCAGCGGACCGCCCAGCGGGGCCCGACGGCGCTTCGCCAGGCCCCAGTCCATGATGGTGATCTCGCCGTACGGCCCGACCATGATGTTGGCGGGCTTCAAGTCTCGATGCAGCACGCCGTGCTGGTGCGCGAAGGCCACCGCCTCCGCCATCTGCATGATCATCTGCAGGCGCTGGGCAAAGGGAAAACGTGCCTGGGCGTCGTTTCGATTGTGGCGCAGATCGTCGAGCAGGGCTTCGAGCGTCTGGCCCTGGACGTACTTCATGGTAAACCACGGTTGCCCGTCGGGCGTCCGGCCGACATCGTAGATGGGCACGATGTTGGGGTGCTCCAGGGCACTCACGGCCCGCGCCTCTTCCTGGAACCGCGCCGTACACTCCGGGTCTTCCGCCATGTCGGAACGCAGCACCTTGAGCGCGACCTCTCGCTGCAACTCCAGGTCGCGCACCAGGTAGACCTCGCCCATGCCCCCGGCGGCCAGTCGCCTGACGATGTGATAACGAGGGTTTTGCAGCCAGTCGGATGGGGAGGCCTTGACGAGCCGCAGGCTGGTGCGAGGCATAGAGCGTTGCACCGACAGCGACTCCGCCGGAGCGGTCGTGGCATCGGGGGCGGCCCAATAGGGCGTCACCATGGCGGTTGTCTCGCAAGAAGTCATCATAGGTTCTCTCCACTGTGAATGCTGCTGCTCCCCTCCATGATAGCAGCCCGGTATTTGCCGGAGGATGACCGGAATGTTATTTTATATAGAAAGCAAAATATGATTTCAGCCGTGGCTGGGCAGCTCAACCGTGTATCGATAGGGGAGCCGTCGCACCAGGGCGCCCAGGTAGGCGGGGTCCTGAGGACCGACCTCCGCCTGCTCTTCCTGCCACCGGCCCTCCGGCGTGCGCTGCATGACCGTTCGGCGCAATCGGGTCCCACTGGCAAACAGGGCTTCCAGACCGCTCGCCAGGGTCGTGTCGGGGGTATTCCAGCGGGCCTCGGCGGCTTCGATTTCCAGGGTTCCGACCGGAACCCGCAAGGTGCGAGCTCCTCAGCCGCTACCGTGGCGTTCCAGTCGGATGAGTCTCAGGTGCATGTCGATGTCTTCACGATATCCACCTGAATTCCCTGAGGATGTCGCGCAGCACCTGCTGGTCTGCCGCCATGGGGGGCAGCCAGGGCCGCAGGCGGGTGCGTTCCCATATCGGCGCCTGCGCCCGGTGGAATCGATATTCGTACAGCTCCGCCCGGATAAAACGGGGCGGCGCGTCGGGAAAGGGGTTCCCGGCCAGCAGGCCCAGCGTCTCCGGGTCGCCATGCAACAGCTTCCACACCAGGTGGAAGAGCCACGGCGTGCGCTCCGTGCGCAGCAGTGGCACGAACCACATCAACCAGTCCAGCCGCCAGTGGTAGGGCGAAACGAAGGGGGGACGTCTCTCGACCGCCCCCGGCTTCACCTTGAACTCATACGGTTTCCATTCAGTGGCGGGCGTCAGCACCACGTCGTCGGTTCCTTCCAGAACGACCTCTTCCCTCACTTTGCCCACCGCCCCGAAGGCCCCATACGTATTGACCAGGCGAAACGGATCGAAAGACGTCATCATGATCTGCGACCGGGCCAGTAGATTCAGCATCGGACGGATGCTGAGGAGGGCGATGAGGGCGGTCACCCCCCGAGCGACCAGCACCTGACCCGGAGTCGGGGGCAATCCGATACGCACGTCGTCAAAACACGCCATGAAGGGGACGATGGTGAGCCAGTTGAGGAAGGACAGGTTGCCGCTCAGGATGAGAAACACCTGAAAGCCAATCGATATGGTTCCCGCGACTTCCCGCACGCCGTCCGGGCCGAAGTAGAACCACGGCGCCACCAGTTCGACAAGGTGATTCCACGCCACCCCGGCTCGCAAGAAAGGGCGGGGCAGGAAGTGCAGAAAGCGGCT
>DASYBA010000189.1:0-7283 GCA_036501005.1 Candidatus Xenobia bacterium
AGCGTGGCTGCAGTCCTCAATCACGGGCACACCGAAATCCACCCTGGCCGGCCTTCCGAAGGTGTCTACCACGATGGCGGCCTGGCCAGCCACCGCACCCTCGAGGTTCCAACTTCCACGCCCCACGTCGACCCGCCTCGGCACTGCACCCACCGACAAGACCGCATTGGGCAACGCCACGCAACAGTAGCCGGGCATCACGACCTCGTCCCCGGGCCCTACCCCTAGACCTAACAGCGACAACCGCAGCGCCGCCACCCCCGACCCCACGCACACCGCATGCCGAACGCCCGCCATGAGCGCCAGCCGCCGCTCCAGTTCTGCCACCTGGGGGCCCTGTGCCCACTGGCCCGACCGCACCACCCGCGCCACGGCCTCGGCATCTTCGGGGTGCGCCCGCACCCGGTTGTGCACTACCACGCCCGCCCCTTCATCAAAGGATGTGCGGGCACCTCCCCGAATCAGCGCCGTTACCTTATGAGCAAACGGTTCAACACCCGCAACTTCTGCATCGTGGCCCACATCGACCACGGCAAGTCCACGCTGGCCGATCGGCTGCTGGAGCGCACCGCCACCATCTCGGCGAACAAGATGGAGGAGCAGGTCCTCGACAGCATGGACCTGGAGCGAGAGCGCGGCATCACCATCAAAGCCCATCCCGTCACGCTCGAGTTCGAGGCTCCCGACGGCAAGACGTATTATCTGAATCTGATCGATACGCCCGGGCACGTCGACTTCAGCTACGAGGTGTCGCGCAGCCTGGCGGCCTGCGACGGGGCGCTGCTCCTGGTCGACGCGGTGCAGGGCGTACAGGCCCAGACCATGGCCAACTATCACCTGGCCCTCAACCAGGGCCTGGAGATCATCCCCGTCATCAACAAGATCGACATGCCGGCCGCCGATCCAGACCGCATCAAGAAAGAGATCGAAGACTTCCTGGTGCACCCGTCGGAAGACTCGGTGCTGGTGAGTGCCAAGGAAGGGTGGGGCATCAACGACATATTGAATGCCATCATGGATCGCATCCCCCACCCCAAGGGAGATGAGGAGGCGCCGCTCCGCGCCCTCGTGTTCGATTCCCAGTACGATTCCTATCGGGGGGTCGTCCCCTATGTCCGGATTTTCGACGGGTCGGTCAAGGCTCGAGACAAGATCAAGATGATGAGCACCGGCAAGGTGTTCGAGGTCGACGAGGTGGGCGTGTTCAAGCCCCAGCAGACCCCCGTCGCCTCTCTCGGGGCCGGCGACGTGGGCTATCTGATGGCCAGCATCAAGAACATCGGAGACAGCAAGGTAGGCGACACCATCACCTTGGCAGAAATGCCCGCCACGATGGCCCTGCCGGGCTACAGGGACGTCCTGCCCATGGTCTATTGCGGCCTCTATCCGATAGAGAATACGGACTATCAGTTGCTGCGAGACTGCCTGGAGAAGCTGAAGCTCAACGACGCGGCCCTCGTGTTCGAGCCGGAGACGTCGCTCGCCCTCGGCTGGGGCTTCCGCTGCGGCTTCCTCGGCCTTCTCCACATGGAGATCGTGCAGGAGCGGCTGGAGCGGCACTACGGCGTCGACCTGATCGCCACCGCTCCCAGCGTCGTGTACCACGTCCAGTTGCTGGGCGGCGGCGAACTGGTCATCGACAATCCTGAGCTGCTGCCCAATCCGACCCAGATCAACGCCATCGACGAGCCCGTTGCCAAGGCCACCATCGTAGTGCCAGAAGAGTATATCGGAGCGGTCATGGATCTGGCGCAGGGTCGCCGCGGGACCTTTATCGACATGCAATACCACACCCAGAATCGCACGGTGCTGACCTATGAGATTCCGCTGGCGGAGATCATCACCGACTTCTTCGACCAGCTCAAGTCCCGCACCCGGGGTTATGCCTCGCTGGACTATGAAATCATGGGCTACAAGTCGGCCGACCTGGTCAAACTCGACATCCTGGTGCACGGCAACAAGGTCGACGCCCTCTCCACCATTACCCACAAAGAGAAGGCCTATGCCGTCGGGGCCAAGCTGACGGAGCGGCTGAAGGAGGTCATCCCCCGCCAGATGTTCGAGATTCCGATACAGGCCTGCATCCAGGGGCGCATCATCGCGCGGGAGACCGTCAAGGCGATGCGCAAGAACGTGCTGGCCAAGTGCTATGGCGGCGACATCAGCCGCAAGCGCAAGCTCCTCGAGAAGCAGAAAGAGGGCAAGCGGCGCATGAAGACCATCGGCAACGTGGAGATTCCCCAGGAGGCCTTCCTGGCGGTCCTGAAGGTGGATGAATAATGCTTTACGGTATCTGCATGTTTTCGACCTGGCAGGCCATCCCGCCGCACGAGCTGGCCAAGGCCTGCGAAGACAGGGGCTTCGATTCACTGTGGCTCCCGGAGCACACCCACATCCCGGCCGACCGCATGGGTCCCGACGGCAAACCCCTGCCGGAGGAGTACTGGAACACCTATGACCCGTTTGTGGCGCTGACGGCGGCCGCCATGGCCACGACGACGCTCAAGATCGGCACCGGCGTCTGCCTGGTGATCGAACGGGACCCCATTACGACGGCCAAGGAGGTCGCCAGTCTCGACCATCTTTCGAACGGGCGCTTTCTCTTCGGCATCGGCGCGGGATGGAACAAAGAGGAGATGGGTAACCACGGCACCGCCTATGCGACACGCTATCGACTGTTGAAAGAGCGCGTCTTAGCCATGAAGGCCATCTGGACCCAGGACGAGGCCAGCTACCGGGGCGAGTTCGTCAATTTCGGGCCCATGCTGTCGTATCCGAAGCCCGTGCAGAAGCCGCACCCGCCCATTTTCCTGGGCGGCAACGGGCCCAAGGCGTTGGAGGCCGTGGCGGACTACTGCGACGGATGGTTTCCGCTCGGCTTCTTCAAGACCGATTTCGCCGCCGACATCGCCCGACTGCGGGAGAAGCGGCCCATGGAGGTGTCCCTCTTCGGGGTCAAGCCGGATGAGAAGACCGTCGAGCAACTGGCCCAGGCGGGCGTGAGCCGGGCCATCTTCCGAGTGCCTCCAGCCCCAGCCGACAAGGTCTTGCCCATGCTCGACAGATTTGCTGCGTTGGTTCACACCTAGCGCAACGCAGCGTCCAGGTGGGCCAGGCCCCAGGTGAGGACGGTCATGGCGGCGGCGTTGGCCCGCAGTTGCGGCGGATCGATCTTGTCCAGCGTATCGGCTGGCGTGTGGTGGTAGCGGAAGTAGTTGCGGCTGTCGTTCAACACGCCGAAGGTGGCCACCCCGTCCTGGCCCAGCCCCCAGACGTCTGCGCCGCCCTCCTCGAAGCTGGGGACCAGCGTGGGAGCTCCCCCTTCGGCCAACACCTTGCGAATGTCTTCCAACGCGGCCAGGCCGGACGGGCTCACGTGCGCTGCAAATCCGGCCGGACGATCGGCCCCCAGGTCCATTTCGATCGCGGCGTAGTGCCGGGTGTCCTTGTAGTCCGTTCGATACGCCTTGGCACCTTGGCTGCCGTTCTCCTCGTTCATCCAGGCCACCACGCGGATGGTGCGGGACGGGGTGAGGTGCTGTGCCTGGATGAGGTGGGCAACTTCCATGGCACAGGCGACGCCGGCGCCGTCGTCGATGGCGCCCGTGCCCAGGTCCCACGAATCGAGGTGGCCGCTGACCAGCACCACTTCACCCGCCCGATCTCGACCCTTCAGATCGCCGATCACGTTGAAGCTGGGCACGTCGGGCAACGTCTGGGGAGTCAGCACCAGGTGCATTCGAATCGGGCCCTGGGCCGCCAGACGGGCCATCAGGTCTGCGTCTTCCGCGGTGACCGCGGCGGTCGGAATCTTGGCGACGTCTTTCTCGTAGGACATCACGCCGGTATGGGGCAACCGCTGCCCGGCCGGACCGACCGATCGGACGAGCGCCGCCACCGCACCCTGTCGAACCGCGGCGGAGGCCCCGTCGACGCGATATGGCACGGCGTCTTCATAGGCGTCCAGACCGAAGCCCTGGGCGGCCAGCGCCTCGTTGAACGGATAGTCGAAGAGCACGATTTTACCGTGGACGTCCCCGTGGGCCTTGAGGTCGTCGAACGAGTGCACGACCACCACCTCGGCCGTGATACCCTGCGGCGGCGTGGCCACGCTGCGCCCCAACGCCGTCAGCACGATTTTCTGCGGGCTGGGGACGACCTTCCCAGGCCAGCCGACCAGTTCACCCGTCTCCGCCCCACGCACCCAGTGCGGCACCATGCAGGGCTCGAGATGCACGTCGAGACCGAGACGTCGCATCTCACCGGCCACGTAGTCGACCGCGGCGGCGGCCCCCGGAGATCCCGACAGTCGGGGTCCGATGCCATCCGACAACGCCTCGACTTGTCGATAGGCGTAATCGCTATGGAAGGCGGCCTGCTGCAGGCTGCGCATTTCCGCTATCCGCGCGGGGGCCAGCCCCGCAGCCCACGCCGGCGCCGCCAGCAAAGCCAACGCCATCCACCATCGCCGCATCACTTTGTGCCTTTCAGTTGCTTCTCATCGTCAGCGAGATGCTGATCGACCGTGGCCTTGTCGCCGGCCTCGTCAGCGCCAAGCGCCTGCCAGTGGTGCCAGTCGTCGATGGCCGCCGCATACTGGCCCAGCGATTCTCGGGCCAAGGCCCGGTTATAGTAGGCGCCAGGCTCGTCGGGCACGAGGCTGAGAACTCGGCCATAGTCATCGACCGCATCGGCTGGGGCGTCCATCATCAGATGGGCTCGGCCTCGCTGGAACCATGCCTCGGAGTCTGACGGTGACAGGGTCACGGCTCGATCCAGCAGGGACAGCGCGGTGCCCACCTGCTTGTCCGCCAGCAGACCCTGCGCCTGTTCGACCAGGCGTCCGGCCATCAGCGTTCGGCCCATGCCAGCGAAGGCCGCGATCGTCACCACCAGGCATGCCACCGCCGCGATGCGCCAGATCCCATCTCGAGTGCCTCGGCCGTGCCGATCCCGGTACACGATCCACCCCAGGACCAGCCCAGCCACGAAGCCACCCCCGTGGGCGAAGTTGTCGATGTGCCCCCCCAGGAAGACGTCAAAGAGGACGTTGTACGCCACCCAACGGAAGAAGAAGTCCCGACCGGCCTTCATGCCGTTGAAGTGGCAGTAGGACAGGCCTAATCCGATAATGCCCGCGATGGCCCCGGAAGCCCCGGCGCTTAAATTGTTGCCGAACCACAGATCCGCCAGGCTCCCCCCCAGGAGACTCAGGGTGTAGGCCACAAAGAAACGAATACCGCCTATCTCCGGCTCCAAAATAATGCCGCACTGCCACAAAGCGATGCTATTGAACGCAATGTGGGCCAGACCGATATGGAGGTACCCCGCGGTGATGAGCCGCCACCACTCGCCATGTCGGACCAGGGGCGGATACATGGCGCCGTGGCTCAAGAGTGAACCGTTCGTCGGTTTCAGGAAGTCGTCGGTTCCGAAGATGAGCACGCCCACCAGGGCATTGAGCAAAATGGCGCCCAGCAGGGCGTAGGTGACCGGGTTTCTGAGCGACGCCGCCTGGCGGGCCACTTCGGCCGATCGCGACGGCGCCTTGGTGTGACAGCGGGGGCAGTGGGTCTCGCTCTGGTCCAGGAAGTTGCCGCACCCCTGGCACACCTTGTGCTGGTAGGCGACCTCGGTCGCCCGCTGCTCGGCTCGCTCCTGGCCCCGCTTCAGCCGCTCCTGGAAGGCCCTCCAGCGCCACTGCACCTGGGTCGGGTTCAAGCCCCACTCTTGCAGCAGTCGCTTCCAGTCCACCGTCTAGCCTAGCACCTCGGTGATGACGTAGGTGCCGCTTTTCTGGTCCCGCTTGAGGCGAATCAGGTCCAGGTTCTCGGCTTCTTCGAGAAGCTTCGAAAACGACGTGTAGCCATGGTAATCCTCGTTGAAGTAAGGCTTCTTGCGCTGCATGGTCTGCTTGACCATGGAGCCCCACAGCACTTCCTTGTTCTCCCGCTGCAGGGCGTAGATGGCCTCCATGAGGAGGTCGAAGGCTTCCGCCTTCTTCTCCGGCACGTTGGCCGACGAGGGGGACCGGGGCCGGCGTTCCCGCACCAGGTCTTCGTAGTAGATGAACTCGTCGCAGTTGTCGACCAGCAGGTCGGAGGACGAGTTCTTCACGCCAGTTCCCACCACGTACTTGTTGTTCTCCTTCAGCTTGGAGACCAGGGGTGAGAAGTCGCTGTCGCCGGAGGCGATGATGAACATGTCGATATGCGACTTGGTGTTGACCAGGTCCATGGCGTCGACCACCAGGCGGATGTCGGCGCTGTTCTTGCCGCTCACCGAGCGGTGCGGAATCTCGATGAGCTCGATGGCGTTCTCGTGCAGCTCCCGCTTGTACTCGGAGTAGCGCTCCCAGTCGGAGTAGGCTCGTTTCACAACGATCTTGCCCTTCTCCACCAGGCGCTCGATGAGGAGGTTGATCTCGAACTTCTTGTAGCGGGCGGTCTGCACGCCGATGGCCAGGTTCTCAAAATCAATAAATAGGGCGAGTTTGGGCTCGTCGTTCATGGGTCGTCCTTCAGGTAGGTTCACAAATGCCTCTGTTCCCCCCGGACAGGCCTCCCCCTCCCTGCACCGAAAGGGCTCCCCATGTCCCGACCTGCCATGGCCTTCGAGGCCAACCCGGTCCTGTTCGGCCACGGCGAGAAGCCCGGCCTGCTCGCGGTCGAGCTGACCGACGACCGCCACATCCGTCTCTATCACCAGGACGGTTGGGAAGACGTCCCCTTCAGCCCGTACCTCTGGCTCATTTCGCCGGACCTGCTCCAAGGCACCAAGGTGCCCCACCGACTGGAAGAGCTGTCCGGCACCTCGGCCTATCGAGTCCTGGCCTGGTTCGATAGCTGGGCCGACCTCAATGCGGCGCGCCGCCACATCAGCAAAGTCGTCAAGGCACAAGGTCTCAAGGGCGAGACGAATCTCTTCCTCAACGATCCGGTGCAGCAGTATCTGACGCTGTCCGGCCAGACCCTCTTCAAAGGGTTGCGCTTCGGTGACCTGCGCCGGCTCCAGCTCCACCTGGAGATCGACTGCGGCGAGGCGGACTTTTCGCATGACCAGCCGCATCGGGCCAGCCTCGCCCTGGGCCAGGACGTCTTCGAGCTGACCCCCGAGACGGAGCGGGAGGAGCTCGAGCGGGTAGCCCAGCGGATTCGGGAGGTCGACCCCGACGTGATCGAAGGCCACGACCTCTTTCGCCAGCACCTGCCCTATCTGCAGGAACGGGCCAGAAGGCTGGGCATGAAACTGGCCTGGGGACGGGACGGCCGACCCGCCACCTT
>DASYBA010000190.1:0-7247 GCA_036501005.1 Candidatus Xenobia bacterium
AGGCGTACTATCCGAAGCTCCTGGCGGCGGGGGTCAAAATCTATCTGTACGGCGGGGCGCCCATGGCGCACACGAAAGCGGCGGTATTCGACGGCCATCTGGTGACGATGGGGACGTCCAACCTGGACGGACGGAGCCTCCTGGCCAACTATGAAGACAACGTCTGGATCGACGACGTGAACACCGCGCAGGACCTGACCCAGCGCTATTTCAACAAGGACCTGGCGACGTCGCAATCGGTCACCGAGTACCACCCGACGGGCTGGCAGGCCGTCAAAAGCAAGGCCTACGCCCTGGCCGGCAAGGAGCTGTGAACCTCTGGCGAACCAGACTGGACCACGCAGGCCGTTCCAGCCAGAGGAGCGTCGGGCAGTGCGGGCAGCGTCCACCCCGCTGTACACCCCCACGGCCGGCGGGGAATCAGACGGGGCTGGTTCATCGAACCGCGTGTTTGAGACGGGTCGGGCCGGAGCGATCGATTTTTTGCAGGTTGTCGGCGCTGACGTGCGCACCGGCCGCGATGAGGACGTGAGCTAGTTGCCAGCGGTCCTTCGACAGGGCCCACGACAACGGTTTGCGGGGGCTATCCTGCGGGTGGCCGCCAGGGTTGGCCCCGGCCGCCAGGAGTTGGCGAACCAGGCTGACCGCCTGCTTCTCCGGAATGCCGGAGAAGCAAATGGACGCCAGAACCGACCGGAAAACCCACCCAGCGCCAGTCGGCGTGTCGAGCTCGTGAGGGGACGCGCCCCGCTCGAGCAGCCAGCGACAGGCGTTGGCGTCGTCCAAGCCGATGGCGTGGGCGAGCGGGGGGCGATCGTGCTCCCACCGCCGGTTGATGGCCTCGGGATGCCGGCTGACATGGGCCCGTAGACGGCGGAGAACGATATACCTTTCGAGTTTCAAGGCGACCATGAACCCGACCACCGGCAGCACGATGAAGATGAGAAAACCGGCCAGCCGAATATCGCTCTTGCCTTCCTCGGTTTTGGCCACGAGCCCGGCGATGACGTTGGTGACCACTAAACCGATCGTGGGCACCACGAGGATCGCGAGGAGGTCGTTTTGATAACACATCCCATGGGGCCGGCGGCCTCTTCGTGGCATGATGCCCGCTTCGCCAGCGGGCAGCTTTTACCCTTACAATCAGCGAGCCGGCTGGAAGAACATGGCGGCGATGTGGTGCAGCACCGATAGCAGGACGGCGCCGATCACCAGCGCCCCGGTGGTGGCGATGTAGAACCCCCCGACCAGGTGTGCCGTCAAGGACAATAGGAACAAATACACCAGAAAGCGGATCACGAAGAAAAACAGCCCGAACGTGCCGATGACGAGCGGCAACGTCACCACCGTGCCGAGGATCTGCAGCAGCGGACCCAGGACGACCGACAAGATACCGAAGACCAGCGCCACGACGAGGGCGCTGCCAAAGCCGGCCACGACGAAGCCCGGCAGGATCTGGGCAACAATATAGACGCACAAGGCGTTGACTAGCCAGTGGAGCAGGATTCTCATGGGTTGAAAAGACCTCCACGGTCATTATTCCCCACTTTTTGTATCGGCTATCATGCCCCTTGAGCAGGCCGGGCAAGACGCCCCCCGCCTCTGCTCGGTCAGGCCCTATCGAGTCGAATGACGGGGATCTTGCGAGTCGTCTTGGCCTGGTATTCGGCAAAGTTTGGCATGGCGGCGCCGACCTTGGCGAAGATTCCGTCCCGCTCCGCACCTTCCAGAATGACCGCTCGCGCTTTGTATTTGTCGGTTCCTCTTTCTATCGTGACATCAGGATGAGCGACCAGGTTGTCGAACCAGATCGGATGCTCCGGATAGCCCCCTTTAGAGGCGATAATGTACACGTGCCCGCCGTCTTCGAAGTACACCAGGGGTACTTCACGGGCCTGGCCGGATTTTCGTCCGATCACCGTCAGGATGAGGAGCGGAAAGCCGGCAAACATGCCTCCGACCTGGCCGCTATTGGCCCGGAACTCGTCCATCACCTTGGGGTTCATCTGGCGAAGCTGTGCCAACATCTGCTGAAGCTGTTCCGAGTCAGTATCCATAGCTGCTCTCCTCGCGTGTTGTTCATAACTAGACTATTCTATTGCGAAT
This sequence comes from Candidatus Xenobia bacterium, assembly GCA_036501005.1. Lineage (GTDB taxonomy): Bacteria > Vulcanimicrobiota > Xenobia > RGZZ01 > DASYBA01 > DASYBA01. The sequence continues at coordinate 2,107 of DASYBA010000190.1, forward strand.
TTACTCTTCCCTTTCTCAGGGGCGGCGCAGATCGACCACCTTCTTGATTTTACCCGTCCGCCGGATGCGGGGCAGGCCCCCCGGCGCCAGCACCTCGACCGAAAGCGATCCCAGCCAGCCCTCTCGCAGGGCCTCCGCCAGCTCGCCATTGTCGCTCAGCAGGGTCTGATAGATGCCCTCCCGCACCGCCTCCAGCGCCGTACCGTTGTGGCCGGCGTACTCGGTGCGGATGGTCAGGCTGTCCTTGGTGCCATCGTTGGCCGCCACGATCTGGAACAACTGGCTGGCGCCGGGCACCTGGGCCAGCACGTCGGCGATAGAGTCGGGGTAGACACTGACGGACCCCACTCGCACCACGTCGTCCACCCGTCCCAGCAACTCGAAGAGCGGCGTGCGGCGCCCACATGCGCAGGGGGTGCGCACCCAACGGCCTCGGTCTCCCGTCCGATAGCGCAGGATGGGCATGAGGTGCCGCTCCATGTTGGTAATGACGATTTCACCCTCCCGCTCGCCCTTGATGGGTTCCAGCGTATCGACATCCAGGATCTCGAGGTATTGGTAGTCGTACAGCAGGTGGTGGACGCTGCCCGGCGTCTCGTGGCACTGGTATCCGATAGGGCCCGCGTCGACCGAGGCGTAGCCAGCCGACACGATCACAGTCGCTCCCAGGGCCCGACGCAGCAGGTTGCGCACCTGGGCCCCCAGATGCTCCCCGCCGTAGAGAATCTTGTCGACTTTTGGATGCAGGCCCCGCCGCTCTACCTCTTCGGCGATCTGGATGATGATCGACGGCAGGCCGACCAGCGCGGTCGGATTGAACAACTGCATGTACCGCAACACCAGCTCGACGTCGGCATTCCCGGCGATGGGGAGCGTGACGCAGCCGATCTTGGCCAGGGCTTCGTTGGCGACGATGAACGAAGTCCACAAGTTGCCGGCCATGAAGAGATTGCCGACCACGTCCCGGGAACTGATGCCCGCCACCTGGTAGATCTCCGCCAGGATGGACGTCACCTGGTCCCACTCGTCGTAGGAGTAGAAGCTGAACTTGGGGGCGCCGGTCGATCCGCCGCTGGCAAAGACGTACGCCCTTTCCAACACCGAGGTCAACAACCCGTCGCCGGCCGGCGGCGTCCCGGCGTAGATGTCGTGCTTGTCCAGCAGCGGAACCTTCTCCAGGTCGGCGGTGCTGTCCAGCGCCAGATTGGCGAGACGGTGCCGATAGAACCGGCTGTGCTCCTTGGCGTAGAGCGCCAGTTGCTGGAGCTTCTGCCATTTCGACATGGCGTTCTTGGGCACCAGCCGGACGCCCAGATCGAAGCGCTCCTCGTCCGATTCGATATCGACCCACCGCACCAGGTCCTGCAACTGCCAGGTGCCGTCATGGGGGGCGCCGGCGCGGCCGACGCCCATCTCTCCGACTCGCGTGATGCGAGTCACCCCCAGGCGGGCCAGGTGGGACGCCACCGGGGCCAGTTCCCCACCCCCGCAGCGCAGGCCGACGGTCTGGAGATAACCGCTCACGGGTCGGATCAAAGCCTCGAGGTCTTCCAAAGTTCGAAATGCCCGGATCGGAATGACCCGATTGACGGCGTGCCCGGCCTCCAGAGGTTTGTCCGTTTCCTCCACGACGACCGTCCATGACGTATCGGATGGAGCGATCAATTCGCCCCGTCCGAGCGCTTGCTCCATGCGGGCGATCTCCCGAGCGCGCAGGATGTCGACCTGCTCATTGACTTCCAGTCGGGCCTGGGGCAGTTGCCCCGCCAGCCCGGCCAGTTGGCACGCCAGTTCCCGGGCAAAGGGTCGGACCATGTCGGCCTCTACCAGCAGCACTTGTGGAGAAGAGCAGGCCCGCTGCTCCCAGCGCACGACGTCCATGGCGGCAGCCCGGGCGCTGTCTTCCAGCGGCAGGGCCGAAAGCCCGCCCTGGGTATAGATGGAGAGCGAATAGCGGGGTCCATAGGGAATGACCCGGGTGTGCTGCGGCACCCCGGTCCGATAGGCCTGCACCACGCCTTCGCCCCCCCAGATGACAATGCCGTCGCACTTCTGCTTGAGGACGGCCTCGAGAGGCTCGTCCCCACCTCGGAACTGTACCAGGGCAAAACTTTTGGCCACTTCTCCGGTCGGGTCGGCGTCTTGGATGCTGCGGGCAAAGAGCAACGGGAAAATCGGGTCGTCAGAAGCGATCTTCAAGATGTTGGCGTTCTTCGTGATGAGCCCGCAGACCAGGCTGTCGGCGGCCCCCACGAAAACGTTGCCCGCCGACACGTGCAGCACCACGCCGATGGGCACGGCGCGCAGGTAGCCGGCCAGAATGGGGTTGAACTTCCAGTCGTCCAGGTAGTTGCGGGAGCCCAATTCGATACGGAGACGCTTCTGCAGGCTGGCCGCCGTCATGGCGTGGGCCAGGGCATCGAGGGCTTGTCCGACCATGGTCGGGTGGAACCCGACCACCTCGGGCATGTGCGCGACGACCTGCTGCCGGAGCGGGTACTGGGGGTCCAACCATCGCCGGGCGACCCGGTCGATGACCTCTATCACTCGCCGTATCGGGACGTTCGACAACATCTCGGCGGCCTGGCGAGCCTGTACCACCACCCCTGCCATGGCGTCAGCCGTCAGCGGAGCGTCGTCGCTGACGTAGCGACCGAAGAGGTAGTGTTCCCAGCGCTTCACACCGACTCCAGAATGTCGAGGGCGGCCAGCGCACACCCTTTGTGCGGCCACTGGCCGGCGCGTCCGTCAATCGTCACGGTGGGAGCGCTTCGACCACAGGGGCACCCGCCCTCCACCCGTCCCAGGTCGGTGGTCAGGAGCGATATGGCTGGAAAGCTGTTGAGATACGGGGTGGCGAAGTGCAGCAGGCCTTGCTGTCCAGCGGGCAGGACCTGCAAGGTGCCCGGGTCTCGCGCCCAGGCTCGAGAGTAAATCGGCACGTGCAGACGCCCGGCTTCGCACTCGCAGTAGGGCACGCCGTGCTCGACCATGCCGTACAGATCCCGCACGTGGTCGGGCGGCATGCCCAGCCATTCGCCCACCAGGCGCTTGAACTCCGGACGCGGGATCTCCTTGTCGGCCAGGGTCTTCCAGCCGCCCCCGGTGATGATCCAACTGTCCTGGCCGAAATTGAAGTGGCGGCCGGTGTCTCGCACGTATTCGCCAATGACCTCGTAGGTAAACGACGGAAAACCCAGGATGCGGAGGGGGCGACCGCTCTTCTGGAAACGCTCCAGCGCCTCCCAGCAGGCCGCCTTGTCCAGATGCCAGTCGCCGTCTTGTTGCTGGATGGCGTAGAAGATCTCGGCCGCCGTGGCCAGGCCGGTGAGGAGCTTGTCGCTCCACGCCGTGCCGACATCCTGGGCGACCTCGGGGTCGTAGGTGAAGCAGAGATAGTTGGTGAGCTCAGTCCGCACCATGTCGTACGCCCGATAGATGTTGAACACGATGCCCCGAATGCGATCGAGCGTCACATGATCCAGATAGATAGCGCTCTTCTCGCCGCTGGTTCCGCTCGAAGTCAAAGTCAGCTCAATGGCTTCTGGCGGAGCGGAAACCAGGGTGTATCGTTTCAAGACCGGGACAAACAACCAGGGAATGTCGGATGCATCCGTCAGGCGCGTGACATCGAACCCACGTTGTTCGCACAGGGTCCGATACTCAGGGCAGCGCTCCGCGTGATGCGCCCATGCCTCCTGCATGGCTTCCAGGAATAGTTCGTCGTGGGCACCGTCGAATTGAAAAGCGGCAGTGTCCGCCATGAGCCGATCGATGGCTGGAGTCAATTGTCCTGAATCTCCTCCCATAGCCGACCGACGTAGACTTTATAGAAGGCCTGCACGTAGGGGCGGGTGTCCGGGCTCAGGGTCAGCCCGCGAAAGTGCGGCGCCATGAACGTACACGAGGTCACGATATAGTCCTGGCGGCGACCCTCGTCATCCAATTGCATGGCGGGAAAGTAGGCGCAGGGCAGGAAGTTCGCGTCATAGGCGGTCTGCTGCATGTCTGCATCGTAGGCCGATACCAGGAGCTCCAGGTACTTGATGCCTATCGATTCAGCCATCTCTCCCACGGCCAGAAGGAACGCTGCCAGGTCCGATGCGTCGGTCTTGATGCCCAGGATGCACGCGTGGCCGTCGGTCTCCAGAAAGTGGATGAAGACGACGTGCCGCTCGTCCCGGGTGTAAAGCTTGAGATGCGGATAGTGGAGAGGAAAGAAGTCAAAGAGAAGCTCCCCTTCGTCTCGCACTCGATAGTATTCCCACTCGACCTCCGGGGCCCGGTGGATCATGAACTGGAACCGTCCGTCGGAGGTACTGGATGGACGCCGAGTGCCGCTCTCTCGCACGTCCGCCTCCTCCAGGCCCAACAAGGGCCGGGCCACGTCGTAGATCAGCTTCGTCGCCGTAATGAGGGAGGGCGTCTGACGACGCAGGTCCAACGCTCGAGACGAGAACCGGACTTTGAGGCCGTGCGTCTCGTACTTCTTGACCTTGCGCACGTTGGGGAACACGCCCATGTCGACGAACCCCACCGACTTGAGGTCTTCGTGGAAGGACAGGGGGGTGAACGTTCGCACCACGGCATAGATGAGATCGCAGATCGGCTTGTCGCCCTCCAGCAGGATCTCGAGGCCGCGCTCCAGGGTGCGCACCAGCAGGCTGTGCCCGCGGTAGTCGGGGTCGACCACGCCCGCGAAGGTCTTGCCCAGCCGAGCCTGCTGGTCGACCACGAAGATGACGGAGCTGACGATGCGCGCTTCCTCGTCTTCCACCAGGATCCAGATGTAGTTCGGATCGTGGATGGCCCACTTCATCTTGTCGACGTCGGTGACCTCGGGCAGCGAGTAGCGACCGCCGTAGACGGTGAAGTAGAGGTGCTTGATGGCGTCCATGTCCGGTTCGGTCGCCTCCCGCAACTGCAGGGTGCGGCCTTCTTCCAGAACGATGGTCTCCCGAATGCGAGGCATGGCCAAGGTCATCATCTCATGGTAAGCGCCGCCTGCACCACCTGTCAACCTCCGCGGCGGTGGACCTGGGGACGCTAAAGCGGCTTCCAGCTTGCGTCGGGGTTGAACTCCGTCATGCCCTGCACCACCGTCGCGGTGTCCGTGCCCAGGTCTTTCTCATAGACCACGC